>NZ_LGQY01000117.1:0-83224 GCF_003116065.1 Azospirillum sp. TSO5
TCGCCCGGCCCACACAGCTTCAGCCCGGTGCTGTCCACCAGCAGGTGGATGGGCGCGCCGCTCGAGCGCGGTGCTGAGGGTAGCGTCACCGTCCGGGCGCGGCGCGCGATGGTGGAATGATCCGGCACCGGCAGATCAAGCCCGAGCAGGTGCAAGACAGAACCGATCAGCCCCTCTGTCTGGCGCAGCGCCAGACGGAACACCGCCCTCAGCATCAAGGCTGCGGTGATCGCCAAGTCCGAGTAGTGGGGCTGACCACCCGGTGTGGTACGGGGCGCCGCCTTCCACTGCGCAACCGCCTCGTCGCTCACCCAGACGGTGAGGCTGCCGCGCTGACGCAAGGCCTCGTCATAAGCCGCCCAATTGGTCACGCGCCGCTTCGGTCGTGTGATGTGGTGACGGCAGGCAGCATTCGCTTTGTAGGGCACGGCCAGTAACCTGAACGGAGGCGGAGCCATGGCCTACGGCATCAGCCCCATCCGTGCAACAGCCCGGGCCACGCGAGAGGTGCCCTGGAGGCACACCCAGCAGATTACGAAAGCGATCAATGGAGAACGTCTCCACAGGTCGCTGCATCTCCGCCCAGAGATGGACCAGATTATAGAGCACAACAGCATATTTACTCATCATTAATCAAAGTAATTCTGATCGGATACATCCCCCGTGTCCTGATAGTGCACCTCGCCTATCCAAATTAATCAGAAAACTATCTTCTTCGATTACGAAAGTTCCTCTGGTTCGTGCGAAACTGCCGAACTTGCCCGGATAAAGGGACGCTGTTATGACCGTTGGCGACCTCTGGCCGATCCCCAAAGCATCCGGCAAGCACCCGCCGCACCCCGGCATGGTTTGGATCCCCGGCGGCACGTTCCACATGGGCTCGGATAAGCACTATCCGGAGGAGGCTCCGGTCCATCGCGTCACCGTCGATGGCTTCTGGATGGATCCGACCCCGGTGACCAACCGTCAATTCCGAGCCTTCGTCGCCGCTACGGGACATGTCACCGTCGCCGAGATCAAGCCCCACCCAAAGGATTATCCCGGCGCCCTCCCGCACATGCTCAAGGCAGGATCCCTCGTCTTCAATCCGACCGATTACCCGGTCCCCCTGGATGACCTGCGCCAATGGTGGAGATTTACGTTCGGGGCGAACTGGCGCCGGCCCTATGGCCGCGGCTCGACTATCAAGGGCTTGGACGACCACCCGGTGGTGCACGTCGCCTATCCCGATGCCGAGGCCTATGCCCGCTGGGCCGGCAAGAACCTCCCGACGGAGGCTGAGTGGGAATATGCGGCCCGGGGCGGCCTTGAGGGCGCCGAGTTCGCCTGGGGCGACGAACTGACGCCCGGCGGCCGACACATGGCGAACATTTGGCAGGGCGCCTTCCCGTTCCAGAACACGCGCGAGGACGGCTATGAGCGGACCTCGCCGGTCGGGGCGTTCCCGCCCAACGGCTATGGCCTGTACGACATGATCGGGAATGTCTGGGAATGGACGAAAGACTTCTATGTACCAAGGCATCCGGCCGACGCGCAGAAGGCCTGCTGCATTCCCGAGAACCCGCGCGGCGCGCGGGAGGATGAGAGCTACGACCCCAGCCAACCGAAGATCCGGATTCCGCGCAAGGTCGTGAAGGGAGGTTCGCATCTGTGCGCCCCGAGCTACTGCCGCCGCTACCGCCCGGCCGCCCGCCAGCCCGAGCCGATCGACACCTCCATGAGCCATGTCGGCTTCCGCTGCATCGTCCGATTCACGACCACGCCATGAATCCCGAAACCGGATGAAAGGGAGGAACGAGATGCGTAGCGATGCGAATCCTGAGGACAAGACCGCCCACAACTCTGGTGACGGTCACAGTCTAAGCCGGCGCAACGTCCTGCTTTCGGGCACGGCGCTTCTCGCGGTATCAGCGGTGAGCCCGGAGACATCGGCCCAGCCCGCACAGACGCAGCCGCAACCCACGGCGCCGGCCGGGCAACGTCCGAATATCCTTGTGATCTGGGGCGACGATGTCGGCGTCGCTAACGTCAGCGCCTATTCCTTCGGCGTGATGGGATACAAGACGCCGAACATCGACCGCGTCGCCCGTGAAGGAATGATGTTCACTGACTATTACGCCGAGCAGAGCTGCACGGCAGGTCGTGCCTCGTTCATCACCGGTCAGTCCGGTTTGCGCACAGGACTGACCAAGGTCGGCTTGCCGGGCGCGACTCTCGGACTGCAAGCTGAGGACATCACCATCGCCGAAGGGCTCAAGCCGCTCGGCTACGCCACCGGTCAGTTCGGCAAGAACCATCTCGGGGACCGCAACGAGTTCCTTCCAACGGTGCATGGCTTCGACGAATTTTTCGGTAACCTCTATCACCTCAATGCCGAGGAAGAGCCCGAGCAGGAGGACTATCCGAAGGACCCCGCATTCAAGGCGAAATACGGCCCACGCGGCGTGCTCAAGTGCAAAGCCACCGACCGCGATGATCCCTCCATCGATCCGCGCTTTGGCAGGGTCGGCAAGCAGACCATAGAGGACACTGGCCCGCTGACCAGAAAGCGGATGGAGACGATCGACGATGAAACCTCCAACGCGGCGATCGATTTCATCAAGCGACAGGCGCAGGCCGGCAAGCCGTTCTTTTGCTGGTGGAACGCCACGCGCATGCATCTCTATACGCATGTACGGCCGGAATACCGCGGGCGCAGCGGTCTCAGCGAATACGTCGACGGCATGCTCGAACACGACGGTGACGTCGGGAACCTGCTCAAGGTTCTCGACGATCTGGGTATCGCCAACAACACCATCGTCATTTACGGCACCGACAACGGTGTACACATGAACTCGTGGCCGGACGGCGGCATGACGCCCTTCCGAAGCGAGAAGAACACCAACTGGGAAGGCGCCTATCGCGTCCCGGCAATGATCCGCTGGCCGGGGCGCATCGAGCCGGGGCAGGTCAGCAACGAAATCTTTTCGGCACTCGACTGGTTCCCGACGCTGCTGGCAGCGGCCGGCGATCCCGATGTGAAGAACAAGCTCCTCAAGGGCTATCAGGCCGCTGGCAAGACGTTCAAGGTGCACCTCGACGGCTACAACCAGCTGCCGCTCCTGACCGGCCAGCAGGAGAAATCCGAGCGCAAGGAATTCTTCTATATCAACGATGACGCCCAGCTCGTCGCGTTGCGCTACGAGAACTGGAAAGCCGTATTCTGCGAGCAGAAGGTCGAAGGCACATTGGAGATCTGGGCCGCCCCATTCGTCTGCCGCCGGCTGCCTAAGCTATTCAATCTGCGCCTGGATCCATACGAGCGGGCAGACATCACGTCGAATACCTACTACGACTGGACGATCCGCCGGGTGTTCCTGCTCGTTCCGGCTCAAGCGTACGTTGCCCAGTTCGTCGAGACGTTTAAGGACTTCCCACCGCAGCAAAGGCCTTCGAGCTTCAGCGTCGATCAGGTTATGCAACAACTGACGACCGCGCACGGCGACTGACGACCGTAACCAAGCGTCGGCCGAATTGCGCCGGCCGACGCTCCATTTCAGCGCCGTTGGACACCGGGGAGGGTGCGCGATGACCGGCCGTTCGCCGGCCAAGCTCCACCAGCAGCGCTGTTCCACTACTCGAACGACCACAATGGGTGTTGGTGCATGGAGGCCCGGGTTTGCCGGTCCCGGGTCATGATGTAGAAGGGGCCTCTCCGTGTTCTCCTGGATTGGTCCATCCCGGCATGCCGAACAAGTACAACAACACCCGCCGCGGCTCTGTTGCAAGGTAACGTCCATGGGCGTGGTGGAAAAAGCGCCCATGAAGGATCAGGCTGGGGCCGGGCGAAGCTTGCACACAGCGTAGCCCGGCCCCAGCCTGATCCTCCGCCTCGCAGGCGGTGTGTCCGGCGGCAGGAGGTGGTCATCGCGCATCTTCGATAAGGTCAAGCTGCAACACGCGACCCCGACCAAGGACACGACGATGACCGACGACAGAATGGCACTGATCGAGCAAATCCAGAAGAGCACGGACGGCGACTTCCTGCGCTCTGTCGCCGAGCACACGTTGCATCGGCTGATGGACTTCGAGGTCGAGGCGCTGATCGGCGCCGCTCGCCATGAACGCACCGACACGCGCACCACCTACCGCAACGGCTGCGCCCGCGCCAGCTCGACACCCGGCTCGGCACGCTGGACCTGAAGATCCCCAAGCTACGCCAGGGCTCCTACTTCCCGGCTTTCCTGGAGCCGCGCAAGACGGCCGAGAAGGCGCTCACCGCCGTCATCCAGGAAGCGTGGATTCAGGGCGTCTCGACCCGCAAGGTCGACGACCTCGTCCAGGCGCTCGGCATGACCGGCATCTCCAAGTCCCAGGTCTCAGCGCTGTGCCAGGAAATTGATGAGCGTGTGCAGTCCTTCCTGGAGCGTCCGCTGGAGGGGGACTGGCCGTACCTCTGGCTGGATGCCACCTACCTGAAGGTCCGCCAGGGCGGCCGCATCGTGTCGATCGCCGCGATAATCGCCACCGGCGTCAATCAGGACGGGCGGCGCGAGATCCTCGGCCTCGGGCTGGGGCAATCGGAGGCGGCGATCTTCTGGATTGAGTTCCTGCGCGGCCTCGTGCGGCGCGGGCTGAAAGGCGTGAAGCTGGTGATCTCCGATGCCCATGAGGGGCTGAAGGCGGCGATCAGCCAGGTGCTGAGCGCCACCTGGCAACGTTGCCGTGTTCACTTCCTTCGCTCGCTGCTCTGCCACGTGCCCAAGGGGCAGCAGACGGTGGTATCGGCCGCTGTGCGCCAAGTCTTCGTGCAGCCCGACCGCAAGACCGCCGGTGAGGTCTGGCGCCATGTCGCCGATCAGCTGCGGGTGCGCTTTCCCAAGGTGGCAGCACTGCTCGACGACGCCGAGCATGACGTGCTCGCCTACATGGACTATCCCGAGGCGCACCGCACCAAACTACACTCGACCAATCCTCTTGAACGTCTCAACAAGGAGGTCAAACGCCGCACTGATGTTGTTGGTATATTCCCGAACGAGGAAAGTGTCCGAAGGCTCGTCGGCGCGATCTTGCTGGAGCAAAATGATGACTGGCAGCTCCAGCATCGTTACCTGACGCTCGAAACCATGGCCGGGATCGCCGCTGCCGATGAGCCCGCTATCACACCGCTCCCCTCAACAAAGGCAGCCTGACCGACGACGCTCCTGACCACCTTCCAATTTCCACCACCTTGACGGACGTGCAACATCCCACTCTCTCCTCATGCCATGGTGATACCGGCATCATGAAGTCTACCGATCTCCGCGGAAGGCAAACCCAGCAGATCGGCAAGCACCGCTTCGGTATCCTGCCCCAGCCGGGGCGCCGGACGATGATCGGTGCGCTCGCCCAGACCGGGAAAACCGAGCGGCGATCCCGGAACCAGCAGCGACCCGACGCCGGGTTGGTCGATTTCGCGGAACAACGGGTTAGCGATGGAGCAACGTGCGTCTTCCGCAACGAGTTGGCCGAAATCACGATATGGGCCCCACAGCACCCCCGTACCGGTGAACGCACCTTCCACCTCCGCCAAGGTGCGCGCGGCGAACCAAGGGGCGAGCACGGCGGAGATTGCATCCCGAGCCAGAAAGCGCCCGCCCTCATCATCCATGTCCACGCCCATCAGTGGGCCGATCATCGCCAGCCTGTCTCCAAGCCCGGTCGCCTTGCCGAGCGCTTTCCATTGGCGATTGGAAATGGCGACGACCATCGCCCGCCGTCCATCGGCGGTAGCGAAATCCCGGCCATAGGCGCCATACAGGTCATTGCCCATCGGCGGACGCACGGCGCCGTTCACCCGCACGTCGGCGAGGTAGCCGAGATTGCCGACGGTCGCCAGCATCACGTCGGCCAGCGCCACCGTCACCTCCTGCCCCCGGCCCGTGCGGCGGCGATGCCGTTCGGCCGCAAGCAGCCCGGTGGCGAGATAGAGGCCGGCCGCCACGTCCCAGGCCGGCAGCACATGGTTTACCGGCTCCCCTCCCCGGCCGGTCGCCATCGGGAATCCGCCAGCGCAGTTGACGGTGTAATCGACCGCCGCCGATCCGTCGGGATTGCCGGTCAGCCGCAGCATGATCAGGTCCTCGCGCTTGGCGGAAAGCGCCTCGTACCCCATCCAGCCGCTGGCCGGCAGGTTGGTCAGCAGAAAGCCGGCATCCTCGCCCGACGCGGTGATGATGGCCTGGGCGATCTCCCGCCCCTCCGGCTTGTCGAGCGCCAGGGCGACCGACCGCTTCGCCTTGTTGAGAGCCGTCCAATAGAGGCTGGTGCCGTTGGGTGCCAGCGGCCAGCGCCGGTAGTCGATGTTGCCGCCGATGGGATCAATGCGGATCACCTCCGCGCCCAATTGGGCCAGCGTCATGCCGCCCAGTGGAGCTGCGACGAAGGCCGAAACCTCGACGATGCGCAGATCGGAAAGTAGCGAGGACATGGCAAGGGGATCCGCTTCGCAGGAATGAGATTGAAGGGATTAGCGCTGGGAAGGGGCGCAGAAGCGCCCCGGCCTTACACGCACCGCCCGCCGTCGACCTCCAGCACCACGCCGGTGATGAAGGACGCCTCGTCGGAGGCGAGATACAGCGCGGCATTGGCGACGTCGGACGGTCGGCCCAGGCGGCCGAGCGGGACGATGCCCATCATGGCCGCCCGCTTCTCCGGGGTATCGCCGCCCATGAAGGTGGCGAGCAGCGGCGTTTCGGTGGCGACCGGAGCCAGCGCGCAGACCCGGATGTTGTCGGGTGCCAGCTCCAGCGCCAGCGACTGGGTGATGTTGTGCACCGCGCCCTTCGTCGCGTTGTACCACACCAGCCCCGGACGCGGGCGCAGCCCGGCGGTGGAGCCGAGGTTCAGGATGACGCCGGACTTCTGCGCCCGCATGGTCGCCACCACCGCCTTGGAATAGAGGTAGATCGACTTGACGTTCAGGGCGAAGACGCGGTCGAACTCCTCCTCGGTTACATCCTCGAACGGACCCTTGGCGTGGGTGGAGCCAGCATTGTTCACCAGGATGTCGAGGCGCCCGAACTTTTCGACCGTCGCGGCGATGGTCATCTCGACATCGGCGGCCTTGGTCACGTTGGCGGCGATGCCGATGGCGGACTCGCCCAGCCGCTCCGCCACCGCGCGTGCGGCGTCGCCGTTGATGTCGGCGACCGCCACGCGGGCACCCTCGCGCATGAAGGTCTCGGCCATCGCAAGGCCCAGGCCCTGCGCCGCCCCGGTAATCAGGGCGACCTTGCCGTCCAGGCGCTTCGTCATTCTCGGTTCCTCCCAAGGGATTATGTGATGATTGGGGGAGGCTATCCGGGCCGGACGGGCCGTGCTATGGACCATCCGTCATAACTGCTATCAGCGCCCAAAGCATATCAAGGTGGAAGGTGCGGAGCCGGGCGCCGTCAGGGCGCACTGTTCTCCCCCGCGCTGCCGGGAGCGACGACCTTGCCCTTCAGCACGCCATTGGCGACGCATTTGACGACTTCGGCATGGATCAGCCGCAGCAGGGCGCGCGTCGCCTTCGACACCGGCTGATGCAGCGGTGTCGCGGTGACCAGCATGGCATGCATGTCCTTCGACGTGATCTCGCGAGCGACCAGCCGGCCCTGGTGCACCTCCCGGTGGACGGCGCCGAAGGGGAGAATGGTCGATCCCATTCCCTCCTCCACCAGCTGCTTGATGGCGGTGACGGAATCGATCTCCATATCGACCAGCAGATTGATATCGGCACGACGAACCGCCGCGTCCACCACGCGACGCAGCCCGTTTTCCAGACCGGGCAGCACGAAGTGCAGATCGCCCAACATCTCCACCCCGACTGGCCCGTCGTCGCCGGCCTCCGCCTCCTTCGCGGACTGGACCAGAAGCAGGTTTTCCACCAGCAGGGGCGACGACAGCATGCTGCGTCCGCGCCGGGCGTCGTAGAGAACGGCGAGATCGAGCCGCCCGCCCTCCACCCACTCCAGCAACGTGCCGCTGAACACCTCGTGGATGCGCAACGTGGCGTCGGGATAATTCTGGTGGAAGCGGCGGGCGAGCGGGGCGCCCAGCGTGGCGCAGATCGACGGCGGAAGCCCAAGCGTGACCGATCCGGTCAGCCGTTCCGACTGGTCCTGGATTTCCTCCTTGATCTCGCTGAGCGCTCCCAGCAGGTGGCGCACCACGTCGTAGAGCTTGCGCCCCTGCTGGGTCAACGAAACGCCGCGACCATGGCGATAGAACAGGCTGGTGCGCAGCTCGTGTTCCAGCTTCTGGACCTGCCGGCTCAGCGCCGGCTGGGTGATACCCAGCTTGACCGATGCCTTGGAAAAGCTGCCAAGGTCGGCCACCTGAACGAAATAGCGCAGTTCCAGAAGTTCCATCGCGGGCAGCCTTGTCTTTTCGGTCCTCCCCGTCGGATAGCGAATACGCTGGTATGGCACAAGCGTAGTCGCCACAGGTCAGTTCCGCTCGGCCGGCCGGCGGTTCTCAGTTGCGGCGCGACAGCAGGCCGCGGGCGACGACCTGGGCCTGGATTTCCGCCGCACCTTCGAAGATGTTCAGGATGCGCGCATCGCACAGCACCCGGCTGACCGGATATTCGATGGCATAGCCATTGCCGCCATGGATCTGAACCGAATTGTCGGCGTTCGACCAGGCGACGCGGGCGGCCAACAGCTTCGCCATGCCCGCCTCGATGTCGCAGCGGCGGTCGCCGTCCTTCTCGCGCGCGGCGAAATAGGTCAACTGGCGGGCGATCATCGTTTCCACCGCCATCCAGGCCAGCTTGCCGGCGACGCGTGGGAAGGCGGCGAGCGGACGGCCGAACTGGACGCGCTCCTGCGCATAGCGCAGGCCGAGTTCCATTGCGTTCTGCGCCACGCCGACGGCACGGGCGGCGGTCTGCACGCGGGCGGATTCAAAGGTCGCCATCAGCTGCTTGAACCCCTGGCCCTCGACGTCGCCCAGCAGGTTTTCGCGCGGAACGGCGAAACCGTCGAAGCCGATCTCGTATTCCTTCATGCCGCGATATCCCAGCACCGGGATTTCGCCGCCACTCATTCCCTCGGCCGGGAACGGGTCTGCCTCGGTGCCGCGCGGCTTTTCGGCCAGCAGCATCGACAGGCCGCGGTAGCCGGGAGCGTCTGGGTCGGTGCGCACCAGCAGCGTCATCAGATCCGACCGGCTGCCGTGGGTGATCCAGGTCTTCGCCCCGGTGACGCGATAGGTGTCGCCGTCCAGCACCGCACGGGTGCGCAGGCTGCCCAGGTCGGAGCCGGTGTTGGGTTCGGTGAATACGGCGGTTGGCAGGATCTCGCCCGACGCGATGCGCGGCAGCCAGCGCTCCCGCTGTTCGGCCGTGCCGCCCATGCGGATCAGTTCGGCAGCGATCTCCGCACGGGTGCCGAGCGAGCCGACGCCGATATAGCCACGCGACAGCTCCTCCGTCACCACACACATGGCGAGCTTGCCCATGCCCAGCCCGCCATCCTCCTCCGGCACGGTCAGGCCGAACACGCCCATTTCAGCCATCTGCTCGACGACCGCGAGCGGGATCAGCTCGTCCTTGAGGTGCCAGCCATGGGCATGCGGCTCCACCGCGTCGGCGACGAAGCGACGGAACTGGTCGCGCACCATGTCCAGCGCCTCGTCCTCCAGCGCCGCCTCGCCGAAGCCGCCGCCATGCAGCGCATCGGCCAGCAGCTCGGCGATGCGCAGCCGCAGGCCGGACGCGTTGCCGGCGGCCATCAGCCGGCGCACCGCGTCTGTGCGGAAGGCGTCCCGCTCCTCCTCGCCCAGGGAGAAGTCGGCCGGCCGGACGATCTCGCCCTGGCTCATCGCCAAGCCGCCATCGAGTTGGGCCAGATACTCGCCGAACGCCGCCTGGAGCATGGACGCTTCCAGTTCGCCCAGCCGGCCGGCGCGGTCCAGCCGCTCCGCCCAGCCCCGCATCTGGCGCAGCGCCTCGGCATAGGTGGCGACCCAGGCGAAACCATGCGCCGCCACCTGATGGCGATCAAGCAGGACTGCGTCCACGCGGCCCTCCGGCGCCACCAGCGCCGCGACGCCGCGCTCCGCCGCCTCGGCCAGCCGCGCCACCGCGTCGAGCGCCGAAGCCGTGGCCTGCAACAGGTCGGGAAGCAGAAGCGGACGGGCTTCGGACGGGCTGTCGGTGCTCAAGGTGGAAGACATCGGCGCGTTTCCCCGGTGTTCGTTGTACGATGTTTGCTATCCGGTCCGGCCATCTCTGGAGACGGCCGGGTCGTCACTCCGCCGCTGCTTTCCCGCGGGACGGCGGAGAGGCGGCGTTTGCAGCAGCGACAATTCCAGCGAACGCCTGTTCGACCAACCGGCGCTGATCGGCGTCATGGTCGCCGTGGAAGCTGCCGGCGGGAGAGGCCGCCTCGGCGCGGGCCACGCAGGCGACGCGCGGCTCGGCGCAGCCGGCCGCTTCCCGCAAGGCCTCCAGCCGGCGGTCGAGGTAGGTCCAGGCGCCCAGATTGACCGGCTCCTCCTGCGCCCACAGGCAGGATGCGTCCGGCCAGCGGCGGAACAGCGCCGACAGTTCGGCTTCGGGCAGAGGATACAGCATCTCCAGCCGCACCACCGCGACATCGTCGGTTCCCAGGGCGGCCCGTTCACGCTCCAGCTCGTATGCCAGCTTGCCGCTGCACAGCAGGATGCGGCGAACCTGTTCCCCGGCAGTGACGACGATCGGCTGGAACCCGGTCCCGGGCGCGAGATCGGCCAGCGCCGACACCGCGGCCGGCAGGCGCAGCAGGGTCTTCGGGCTCAGCACCACCAGCGGCTTGCGGTCGCGCCGCAACATCTGCCGCCGCAGCAGGTGGA
Source organism: Azospirillum sp. TSO5 (assembly GCF_003116065.1). Taxonomy (NCBI): domain Bacteria; kingdom Pseudomonadati; phylum Pseudomonadota; class Alphaproteobacteria; order Rhodospirillales; family Azospirillaceae; genus Azospirillum; species Azospirillum sp. TSO5. Next base: position 10,840 of record NZ_LGQY01000117.1, read on the forward strand.
AGTAGTTCGCCGGAGTGGACGGATGGGCGATGCGGATGTTGTCGCGCGCCGCCATCTGGAGGAAGCGTTCCGGCCGGGCGGAGGAATGCTCCGGCCCCTGCCCTTCCAAGCCATGCGGCAGTAGGATGACGAGACCGGAGGGCTGGCGCCATTTGTCCTCGGCGCTGACGATGAACTGGTCGATCAGGATCTGGGCGCCGTTGGCGAAATCGCCGAACTGTGCCTCCCAGATCACCAGCGCGTCGGGCCGTTCCAGGCTGTAGCCGTATTCGAAGCCAAGCACGGCATATTCCGACAGCGGGCTGTTGACCACGTCGAAGCGGGCCTGGGGGACGCCCAGATGGTTCAGGCTGACATGGCGACGCCCGGTGACGGCATCGGTCAGCGCGAAATGCCGGTGGGAAAAGGCGCCGCGCACGACGTCCTGGCCGGTCAGCCGCACCGGCGTTCCATCCGTCAGCAGCGTGGCGAAGGCCAGCGCCTCGCCGGTTGCCCAGTCTAGCGGCTCCTCGGCGCGGCGGCGGATGACGCGCTCCACCTTGCGGTCGACCGCCAATCCGTCCGGAATGGCGGCCAGTGCCGCAAGCAGGCTTCGCAGCCGCTCGGCGGCGATACCGGTGTCCGGTTCGATGGACGCCGAACCGTTCGGAGCGAAAGGCGCCCAGCGGCCGCCGGGGAACCCGTCATGATTCGGCCGGTGGTCGGCGGCGGCGGCAAGCGCCTCCTGGAAGTGGGCCTTGTGCCCGGCGGCCAGACCCTCCACGGCGCCGTCGCCGACGACGCCTTCCGCGACCAGCCGCTTGGCATAGAGCGCGCGCGCCGGCGGGTGTGTGTCGATCGCAGTGTAGTCCAGCGGCTGGGTGAAGCGCGGCTCGTCGATCTCGTTGTGACCGTTGCGGCGGTAGCCGACGAGGTCGATCACCGCGTCACGCCCATGCGCCTGCCGGAAGGCGACTGCAAGATCGGCAGCCCGCAGCGCCGCGTCGGGATCGTCGGCGTTGACGTGCAGGATGGGGCTGTCCACCGCCTTCCACAGCCCAGTGCAGTGGAGCGAGGTCCGCGCCTCGTCACGTTCGGTGGTGAAGCCGATCTGGTTGTTGACGACGATGTGGATGGTGCCGGCGACGGTGAAGCCGGCGACGCCGGACAGCTGCAGCGCCTCGGTCACGCTGCCCTGCCCGATCACGCTGGCGTCGGTGTGCAACAGCACGCACAGAACCCGGTGCGCCTCGCCCCCCTGCTCGCGGACCAGATCCTGGCGTGCCCGCGCCCGGCCCAGGGTGACGGGATTGATCGCCTCCAGATGCGACGGGTTGGGCGACAGGGTCAGCGCAAGCGTCCGGTCGTCAAAGGACAGGCTGCTTTCCACCCCCATGTGATAGGGGACATCGGCGGGAACCGGCGGATCGGCCAGGAACGGGTGCATGCCCTTGATGCCCGCGAACAGCTCGACCAGGGGCTTGCCCAGCACATTGGCCATCAGGCTGAGCCGGCCGCGGTGCATGGTCCCGACCTGGACCGCGGTGACGCCCGCCGCCGCCGCCGCCGCGAGGATACGGTCCAGCAGCGGGATCAGCGTCTCCATCCCCTCCGCGCCGAAGCGCTTCTTCGTGGGATAACGGGTGCCGAGTAGCTTCTCGAATTCCTCCGCCGCGCTCAGCAGCGACAGCGCCCGGCGGCGCGCCTCGGCCGGCGGGACGACGTCCGCACTCTCGTAGGCGTCGCGCAGCCAGGACCGCAGCGCCGAATCGTCGATATGGGCGGTCTCAAGCGTCAGCGTCCCTTGGTAAAGCCGACGCAGCCTTGCGGTCTCCGCATCCTCGGACGCCTGCCCAGCGGGCCGAGCGGTACGGCCCAACGGATCGAGGTCGGCGGCAGCATGACCGCGCTGGCGGATTTCCTCGTGCAGCGCTACCAGCGGATCGGACAGCGGCGCACCGGACGCCGGGGTGGCGGCGCCGAGTTCGTCCAGAATCTGGAAGACGGCGCGCCAGCTCACATCCACCGACGCAGGATCGTCGCGGAAGCGTTCCTGCAACGCTTCGAGATAGGCAGCCCCGGCGGCGTTGAGCGGAGAGGACGGCCTAGACATGGCGCACACCGTTCATGCGGTTGAACATCCGTCGTTTGAGGCGGTTGGGAACAGTCCGCCACAGACTATCGACCGGCCGCCCGTCGCGGAGCGCACGGCGTGCCTGTAACAGATATTCATTGCGGGCATAGCAAACCGTTCGTTGGCGCACCCGTTTCACCGTGCCTCACTGGGTTTGAGCAAAACAGTTGGCATGCCTGAAGGCTTGCCCGGCTTATGGCTGGTATGCCCACGAAACACATTCCGCTGTGCTAGCGCTTGCTCCACTGTCAGGATCACCACGTCGTCCCTGGCCGTTCCCGGAAAATCCTCAGCGATAAGCGGAACACAAGCCAACACCCATCAACCTCGTGCCAAGGAGAGGCCGCGCCCACCGCCAGATGTTGGAAAGCAGGATGCCTGTCCACCCGGATTCATATGGCTCTGTACCTTGACGACAACAACGGATCCGCGCGTCCACCCCGCATCGCGTCGCCACACAACAAGAACTTCGGGAGGAAAAACAGCATGAAGCGCCGTCAATTCTTCAAGGGTGCCGCCGTCGCCGCCGGTGCATCCACGCTTGCGGCCCCGGCGATCGCCCAATCGGAGCCGACGATCCGCTGGCGCTGCGTGTCCAGCTTCCCGAAAAACATCGACGTGCTCTATGGCAGCGCCGAGGTGATGGCAAAGAACGTCGCCGAGGCCACCGACGGCAAGTTCCAGATCCAGGTCTTCGCCGCCGGCGAGGTGGTCCCGGCACTGCAGGCGCTGGACGCCGCCAGCAACGACACGGTGGAGATGTGCCACACCGCGTCCTACTATTATGTCGGCAAGGACCCGGCCTTCGCCTTCGGCTGCTGCCTGCCCTTCGGCCTGAACACCCGCCAGCAGAACGCCTGGTTCTATCACGGCGAAGGCGGCAAGCTGCTGGAGGAGTTCTATGCCGGCTACAACCTGAAAGCGCTGGCCGGCGGCAACACCGGCGCCCAGATGGGCGGTTGGTTCCGCAGCGAGATCAAGAGCGTCGAAGACCTGAAGGGGCTGAAGTTCCGCATTTCCGGCTTGGGCGGCCAGATCCTCGCCAAGCTTGGCGTGGTGGCGCAGCAGGTCGGCGGCGGCGACATCTACCCGGCGCTGGAGCGCGGCACCATCGATGCCGCCGAGTTCAACGGCCCCTACGACGACGAGAAGCTCGGCCTCTACAAGATCGCGCCCTACTATTATTATCCGGGGTGGTGGGACGGCACCTCGCTCCAGCACTTCTTCATCAACACCAACCGCTGGAACAGCCTGCCGAAGCATTATCAGGCGGCGCTGACCGCCGGCGCGGCACTGGCCAACGTCGACAGCGTGGCGCGCTACGATGTGCTGAACCCGGCGGCGCTGAAGCGCGTGGTCGCCAACGGCGCAAAGCTGCGTGCCTTCCCGCAGGATGTGCTGCAGGCCAGCCACAAGGCGGCGATGGACCTCTATGACGAGTTGGCGGACAAGAACCCGGCCTTCAAGAAGCTCTACGAGAGCTACCGCCGCTTCCAGAACGACTCCAACCTGTGGCTCCAGGCATCCGATTACGCCTATGACAGCGCGACGCTCCGCCTGACCCGGCGCTGATCCGCCGCCGCTCCTCGCGATATCCCACCCAGGACCGGATGCCGACATCGCCGCATCCGGTCCCGGCTCCGTCGCGGCCTTCGCGACCGGCCTCCCGGGAGAAGCTGCCCCCATGACGAGCCACACCCCCTCCCCTCTGATGACGGCCCTGGTCGGGGCCTGCCGGCTGGTCGATGCGGTCACCGCTCGGCTGGGCAAGGCCATATCCTGGCTGATCCTGCTGGCGATCCTGGTCTCGGCGGTCAACGCCGTCATCCGCAAGCTGTTCGACGTCAGCTCCAACTCGTGGCTGGAACTGCAATGGGTGCTGTTCGCCGCGGTGTTCCTGCTCTGCTCCCCCTGGACGCTGAAGGACGACGAACACATCCGCATCGACATCGTCAACGCGATGCTGACCAAGCGCGCGCGCGACGGCATCGACCTGTTCGGCCATATCGCCTTCCTGCTGCCCTTCAGCTTCGTGATGATGATCACCTCCTGGCCCTTCGCCATCACCTCCTTCGCCATCGAGGAACAGTCGATGAACGCGGGCGGGTTGCCGCAATGGCCGGCGAAGCTGCTGATTCCGCTCGGATTCACCGTGCTGTTCGTCCAGGGCCTGTCGGAGCTGGTAAAGCGCGCCGCGATCATGTCCGGACATCTGAGGGACGCGACCCAGCGGGCCGGAGGCCATCAGGCGGCGGCCGAGGCGGAGGCCGAGCGGCTGCTCGCCGCTGAACGCGAACGGACCGCCCATTCCGACACCATTCCCAGCCGGTAGACGCGCGATGAGCACGACCTCCCCCTCCATTTCGCCGCGCACCGTCCGGCTGTCCGTCATCTCCCTGCTGCTTTTGGCCGCCGTCGCCGTGGCGCTTTACGTGCTGCCGGTGCCGGGTGCCGGCGCGCTCGCCGAACAGGACGGCTGGCGCGGCTGGTTCGGCCACAACATGGCGCCGATCATGTTCGCCGTGCTGGTGGTCATGCTGCTGCTGGGCTATCCGGTCGCCTTCGCGCTGGCCGCCAACGGCCTGCTGTTCGGCCTGATCGGCATCGAGCTGGGCCTGTTCCGACCCGACCTGTTCCAGGCGCTGCCGGAACGCGTCTACGGCACGATGAACAATGACGTGCTGCTGGCCGTGCCCTTCTTCACCTTCATGGGGCTGGTGCTGGAACGCTCCGGCATGGCAGAGGATCTGCTCGACACCATCGGACAGCTGTTCGGGTCGATCCGTGGCGGCCTCGCCTACGCCGTCATCTTCGTCGGCGCGCTGCTGGCAGCGACGACCGGGGTGGTCGCGGCTTCCGTCATCTCCATGGGCCTGATCTCGCTGCCGATCATGCTGCGCTACGGCTACGACCGCCGTCTGGCGTCGGGCATCATCGCCGCCTCGGGCACGCTGGCGCAGATCATCCCGCCGTCGCTGGTGCTGATCGTCATGGCCGACCAGCTCGGCCGCTCCGTCGGCGACATGTACGAGGCCGCCTTCATCCCCGGCCTGCTGCTGTCAGGGCTGTACGCCCTCTATGTCTTCATCGTCTCGATCATCTTCCCCAAGGCCGCCCCCGGCCTGCCGCCGGAGGCCATCGCCTACCGCGAGCCGAACGGCGCACGCGGCATCTGGCAGCTCGGCCTGCTCGCCCTGTTCTCCGGCGCGGTCGCTTATTGGGTGATGGGCCGCACCGGCGTGAAGTCCGGCGCCGACTATGTCGTGCTGCTGCTGTCCTTGACGGTGCTGGTGGCCTTCCTGGCCGCCACCTTCAACCGGACCTTCGGCGTGCAGCGTCTGGTTCTGCAGGCAGCCGTCACGGCGGTGCTGACGGCGGGAGCCGCATGGCTGACGCTGAACGGCTGGACCACGCTGGCCCTGCTGGGCGATTCCGTCGCGGCGGGCGCGCTCTATGCCCTGGCGGTGGCGCTGGTGGAGCGGGCCAGCGGCCGGCGCCTGATCTCCCGGATGGCGGAGCAGGCCACCTTCGTGATGGTGCCGCCGCTGGCGCTGATCTTCCTGGTGCTCGGCACCATCTTCATCGGCCTCGCCACCCCGACCGAGGGCGGCGCCATGGGGGCCGTCGGCGCGCTGGCGCTGGCAGCGATGAAGAAGCGTCTGAGCTTCGACATGGTGCGTCAGGCCACCTATTCGACGGCGAAGCTGGCGGCCTTCGTGCTGTTCATCCTGATCGGCGCCCGGGTGTTCTCGCTGACCTTCTACGGCGTCAACGGCCATGTGTGGGTCGAGGAGCTGATGGTCTCCCTGCCCGGCGGGCAGCTGGGCTTTCTGGTCGCGGTCAGCGTCATGGTGTTCCTGCTGGCCTTCTTCCTCGATTTCTTCGAACTGGCCTTCATCATCATCCCGCTGCTAGCACCGGCGGCGGACCGGCTGGGCATCGATCTCGTGTGGTTCGGCATCATTCTGGCGGTCAACATGCAGACCAGCTTCATGCATCCGCCCTTCGGCTTCTCGCTGTTCTTCCTGCGATCGGTGGCGCCGAAGCTGCCCTACATCGACCGCGTGACGAAGAAGGAGACAGCGCCGGTCCTGACCAGCCAGATCTATTGGGGCGCCGTGCCCTTCGTCGTCATCCAGCTCGTGATGGTCGGTCTGGTGATCGCCTTCCCGCAAATGGTCATGCATTACAAATCGACTGCCGTCAAACTCGACGACAAGCAGATCGAAGAGCAGTTCCAGGGGCTGGGCAACAACATGGACGACGCGCTGCCGCCTCTGGAATTCAAGTGAGACAGGAAGGGAAAACGACATGCGCATCGCCGTCGTAGGGGCCGGCGCCGTGGGCGGCGCGCTGGCGGGGTATCTCGCCGCGACCGGCCGGCACGAGCTGTCGCTGCTGGCGCGCGGCGCCCATCTGGCGGCCATCCGCGAGCGCGGACTGGCCGTCCAGACACCGAAAGGCACGCTGATCTCCCGGCCCCGGGCCAGCGACGATGCCGCCGACCTGGGTCCCCAGGACGTGGTGATCGTCACGGTCAAGGGGCACGGGCTGCCGGCGCTGGCCTCGTCCTTCCCGTCGCTCTGCGGACCGGACACGTTGGTGGTGGCGGCGCAGAACGGCATTCCCTGGTGGTATCTGCACGGCGCCGGCGACGGTGTCGCAGCGGAGCCGCTGGAGGTGGTCGATCCCGGCGGCGCCTTGTGGTCCGCCATCGGACCGGAGCGGGTCGCCGCCTGCGTGATCGAGGTGCTGCCCGCCCGCATCGTCGAGCCGGGCATCGTCGCCCACAGCGCCATGCCGGTGCTGGCCTTCGGGGCGCCGCGCCCGGGTGACCATGCCGAACGGCTGGCGGCGCTGGCCGACAGCTTCACCGCGGCCGGCGCCACCGCCCGGCTGCCTGCCGACATCCGCGTCCCGTTGTGGAGCAAGCTGATGCTCAATATGGCTGTCGGTCCGACCAGCGTGCTGACCGGCGGCACCATGGGCGCGATGGAGCAGGCCCCCGGCATGGCTGCCGTCCAGGGCCGGCTGATGCGCGAATGCCTGGCCGTCGCCCGCGCCTGGGGCGTCGACCTGCCCGACGACGTCGACGAGCGGCTCAGCCGCGGCAGCGGCGTTCCCGGCCACAAGCCATCGATGCTGCAGGATTTCGAGGCAGGGCGCAGCATGGAGATCGACCCCATCGTGACCGCCGTCCTTGAACTGGCCCGCCGCCGCGGCGTGCCGGTGCCGACCATTGAGACGCTGTGGGCGCTGACCGCCCTGAAGGAGCGGGTGGCGCGCGCCGGGTGATGCCGGCCGCCGCACCTGCCCTCGAACCAACAGATTTCCGGAGAAAACCCGACATGTCCCCCGACACCCGTCCGATCACCAACTTCATTGCCGGCAGCTGGCGGCCGGGCCGCGACCGGCTCGACATCTTCAATCCGTCGGACCTGGACGAACTGGCCGGTTCCTACACGCTGGCCGGTGCCGACGACGTGGCCGAGGCGGTGGCCGCCGCCCGCACTGCCCAGCCGCAATGGCGTGCCGCCACGGTGGAGCAGCGCTCCCTGGTGCTCGACGCCATCTCCCGCGCGCTGTTCGACGGCAAGGACGAGTTGGCGCGGATCGCCGCCACCGAAGGCGGCAAGACCATCCCCGACGCGCTGGGCGAGATCGTCCGCGCCGCCCATCTCGCCCGCTTCTTCTCGGCCGAGGCGCTGCGGGCGCCGGGCGAGACGCTGGGCTCCGTGCGGCCGGGGGTCGAGGTCGACGTGACGCGGGAGCCGGTCGGCGTCATCGGTCTGGTGACGCCCTGGAACTTCCCCGTCGCCACGCCGATGTGGAAGATCGCCCCGGCGCTGGCTTTCGGCAACGCGGTGATCTGGAAGCCGTCGGAAAAGACCCCCGGCATCTCCATCGCCGTCACCCGCATCATCGCGGCGGCCCTGGAAGCGCACGGCATGCCTGCGGGCCTTTTCAATCTGGTGATCGGCGCCGGTCCGAATGTCGGCGCCGCAGTGGTCGATGCGGTGGACGCGGTGTCCTTCACCGGTTCGGTCAACACCGGACGGCGCATCGCCGTGCGCTGCGCCGAACGCATGATCCGCGTACAACTCGAACTTGGCGGTCAGAACCCGCTGGTCGTGCTGGCCGACGCCGATCCCGAGCGTGCCGCCGAGATCGGGGTCAACAGCGCCTATTTCCACGCCGGGCAGCGCTGCACCGCCACCGGCCGATTCATCGTCGAGGACAGCATCCACGATGCGTTCGTCGCCGCGATGGTGGACCGGATGGCGGCGCTGCGCGTCGGCCATGCCCTGCAGCCGGAAACGCAGATCGGCCCGGTGATCGACGAGTTCCAGCTGAGCAAGAACCTGCACTATATCGACACCGGCCTTGGCGAGGGCGCCCGTCTGGCATCCGGCGGCACCCGGCTGGACCGGCCGACGCGTGGGTACTTCCTGGCGCCGACCCTGTTCACCGAGACCAGCAACGCCATGACCATCAACCGGGAGGAGGTGTTCGGCCCGGTCGCCAGCGTCATCCGCGTCAGCGATTACGAGGAGGCGCTGGCTGTCGCCAACGACACCGACTATGGCCTGTCGTCGGGCATCATCACCAACTCGATGAAACACGCCCGCCATTTCCAGGCGAACATCCAGGCCGGCATGACCATGCTGAACCTGCCGACGGCGGGCGTCGACTACCACGTCCCCTTCGGCGGCCGGAAGATGTCGAGCTACGGCCCGCGCGAGCAGGGACGCTCGGCCATCGAATTCTACACCATCATCAAGACGGCCTACCGCGCGCTGTGACGCAGGCCCGAAGCCCAGGGAGAGCTCCCTTGCCGAACGATATCCAGACCAGCGGGCAGACCAGCGGACAGGCCACCCTCCGGCCGGACTTCGCGACGGCCGTCCTTGCCCCGATCCGCGCCATCGTCGGCGAGCGGGGCCTGATCACCGACCCCGACACCATGAAGCCCTTCATGGAATCCTGGCGTGACGGCTGGGTCGGCCGGTCGCCCGCCGTGGTGCTGCCCGACAGCACCGAGGCTCTCGCCGCCGTCGTCCGCATCTGCGCCGAAACCCGCACGCCGATCGTGCCGCAGGGCGGCAACACCGGCCTGACCGGGGCCAGCCAGCCCCATGCCGACGGATCGGAGATCGTCATCTCCACCAACCGGCTGAACCGCATCCGCGAGATCGACATCGACAACGACACGATGACGGTGGAGGCCGGCTGCATCCTCGCCAACATCCAGAACGCGGCGCGCGATGTCGGCCGGCTGTTCCCGATGAGCCTAGCCGCCGAGGGATCGTGCCAGATCGGCGGCAACATCGCGACCAACGCCGGCGGCGTGCAGGTCGTGCGCTACGGCAACATGCGCAACCTCGTGGCCGGGCTGGAGGTGGTGCTGCCCGATGGGCAAATCTGGAACGGGCTGCGCGGCCTGCGCAAGGACAATGCCGGCTATGACCTGAAACAGATCTTCATCGGGTCCGAAGGCACGCTGGGCATCGTCACCGCCGCGGTGCTGAAACTCTCGCCGCTGCCGCGCGCCACCGCCACGGCGTTGGTCGCGGTGTCGGCGCCCAGCGACGCCGTCGATCTGCTGACGCGCGCCAAGGGCGTGGCGGGCGACCGCATCGTCACCTTCGAGCTGATCCAGCGCGCCTGCATCGACGTGGCTCGCAAACATGTGCCGGACGTGCCCGATCCCCTGCGCGACCGCTACCCCTGGTACGTGCTGGTGGAGCTGGCCGACCAGGAGTCCGGCAACCGTCTGGCCGAAATGCTGGAAGGCATCCTGGAGGCGGGGATGGAGGCCGGAGAGGTGCTCGACGGCGTGGTCGCCGCGTCGAAAGCCCAGGCTGATTCGCTGTGGCGCATCCGCGAGGGCATTCCGGAAGGCCAGAAGCGCGAAGGCGTATCCTTCAAGCACGACGTCTCGGTGCCGATCTCCCGCGTCGCGCGGTTCCTTGATCGCACCGACGCGGCTCTGGAACGGGCCTGCCCAGGCATCCGCCCCTTCTCCTTCGGTCATCTCGGCGATGGCAACATCCATTACAACCCAATCCAGGCGGAGGATGGCGACCCGGCCGAGTGGAAGGCCAAGCTGGCGACGGTCAACGCCATCGTCCACGACATCGTCGTCGAACTCGGCGGCTCGATCTCGGCCGAGCACGGCATCGGCCGCCTGCGCATCGACGAGATGCCGCGCTACAAATCGGCGGTGGAATTGGAGATGATGGCGACGCTGAAGCGTGCCTTCGACCCGCACAACATCATGAATCCGGGAAAGATCCTGCGCCCATCCGGAGTGTCGCCGTGATGTTCGATCATCTGAAGGATTGGGTCGGCCGGGTGGAGATGCGGACCGATACCGCCATCGCCGCACCGCTGGCCGGACTGGCCGCGACGCTGGACCACGACACTCCGCCATGGCCGGGGGGAGAGTTGCCGCCGCTCGGCCATTGGCTGCATTTCCTCCCCAATGCGCTGCAGCGGGACATTGGCGAGGACGGCCACCCGCACAAGGGCGGCTTCCTGCCGCCGGTGCCGCTGCCCCGGCGGATGTGGGCCGGCAGCGACATGCGCTTCCTGGCGCCGATCCCCATCGGTGCGGAGATGCGGCGCGCCTCCACGATCCAGTCGGTGGAGCACAAGGCCGGTCGGTCCGGCGACATGGTGTTCGTCAGCGTGATGCACGAGATCGCGACCGAAGCCGGAGTCGCCATCCGTGAAAAGCAGGACATCGTCTACCGCGAAGCCGCCAAGCCGGGCGAGACGGTTCCGCCGGCCGTGGCAGCCGAGCCGCTGCCCGCCCCCCGCTGGACCGGCAGCGTAACCCCCGACCCGGTGCTGCTGTTCCGTTATTCGGCGCTGACTTTCAACGGCCACCGCATCCATTACGACCGCCCCTACTGCCGCGAGGCCGAAGGCTATCCGGGGCTGGTGGTGCATGGACCGCTGACGGCGACCCTGCTGATGGACCTGGTGTTGCGCAATCTCGGCGGCGATCTTGGAGACCGGCGGGTCGCCGGCTTCCGCTTCCGTGCCCGGCGGCCACTGTTCGACACAGCGCCCTTCACACTGAACGCGGCGGACAGGGAGGTCGGCGAAATCGAAGGATGGGTGGTCGGCCCGGACGGTCGGGTCGCCATGACCGCCGAATTCGTGGTCACCCCATGAGCGGGCCGTTCAACGACAGGCGGCCCCGCCGCAGCTGGCTGTTTACCCCGGCGACCCGCCCGGAGCGCTTCGACCGTGCTGCCCGATCCGGCGCCGATGTGCTGATCATCGACCTGGAGGATGCCGTTCCACCGGCCGACAAGGCGGCGGCGCGCGATACGGCACTGGCCGTCCTCGCGGCACCGCCGGCCGTTCCGATCCTGCGGGCGTTGCGCATCAACGCACCGGTGACGCCCGACGGGTTGGAGGACCTGCTGGCGCTGACGCGCCGGCCGCCAAACGGCGGGCCGGACTGCGTCATCGTGCCAAAGGTCGACAGTGCCGAGACCATCCGCTGGATCGACGCGCTGCTGAGCGGCATGGGAAGGTCCGTGCCGCTGGTGGCGCTGATCGAATCGGCCCGTGGCGTCGCAGCCGCGGAGGAGATCGCCAACGCGTCGCCCCGGCTGGCTGCGCTGTTCTTTGGTGCCGCGGACCTGTCCGCCGACCTGGGCTGCGCCAGCGCGTGGGAGCCGCTGCTGTCCGCACGCTCCCGGCTGGTCAATGCCGCGGCTCTGGCCGGCATCGAAGCGGTGGACTCCCCATTCTTCGATCTGACCGATGCAGCAGGGATGCAACGGGAGGCTGCCGCCGCCCTGGCTCTGGGATTCGGCGCCAAGGCGGCGATCCATCCTGGCCAGATATCCGCCATCAACGCGACCCTGACGCCGACCGAGGCCGAAATCGCCCATGCCCGCCTTGTCGTGGCGGAAAGTGTAAAGGGTGTTGCGGTGGTCGATGGCCGCATGATCGACGAAGCGATGGCACGAAAGGCCCGCCGCATTCTGTCTCGCGCCACATCTGCTGCCCAGCCGCAAGAGGACTGATATTCATGAACATCCTTGTCCCCTGAAGCGGGTTGTCAACTACGATGTGAAGGTCCGCGTCAAGGCGGATGGCAGCGGCGACCGAGATCGTCGTGGTCTCCATCGGCCCGGCCCAGGCCCAGGAGACCCTGCGCACCGCTCTCGCCATGGGGGCAGACCGCGCCATCCTGGTGCAGACCGACGTGACAACCGAGCCGCTCGCCGTCGCCAAGGTGCTGAAGGCCCTGGTCGAGAAGGAGGCCCCCGGCCTCGTGGGCGGCGCCGTGTTCGTCGATGAAGGCGATCATTTCCTGCACGGGCGGTTGAGCTCCGCCTGGGCGAAATACGCCGACGCCTTGTGAGGGATCTCATTCGCCTGGCGCAGTTCTCGCACCTCACGCTCCAGCGCCTTGATCCGCTCCTGCCCGTCCGTTGTCGGACAAGGACGCTTGCCCCGATTACGCTCGGCCTGCCGAACCCAGTTCCCCAACGTCTCGGGATTGCAGCCGTTCTTCGCCGCGATCGAGCCGATCACTGCCCACTGCGAGGCGTGCACGCCTTCGTGCTCGAACACCATCCGAACCGCGCGCTCCCGGACTTCAGGGGCGTATTCGGGGGATGCCTGCTTCGTCATGATGACCCCGCTCTCTCAGAAGATGGGGTCTCCAGGAAACCCGGTGCGGTTCACTTGCAGCGGGCGGAGAAGCCGGCATCACCCACACCATTCGCATCTTGGGTCGCGAACCCGGCATGCCGATGGCGCTGTGCGGAATGAGCAAATTGTCGGCCATTGGGTCCGACCATCTGCTGGCGCCGGTGTAGGCGCCGTTCCGCGCGGACCGCCTTGATACGATAAAGCCGGCCCCGGGGCGAACCGGGGCCGGCTTCGGACGGCTACGACGAACGGCGATCACAGAAAGCCGGTCGAGAGCCAGGGAATTGCGGCGACCAGCACCAGTCCGACCAGCAAAGCCGCCAGATAGCCCAGGATCGGGCGCATGCCTTCATCCGGGTTGACCCGGCCAATGGCCGAGGCGACATAGAAGCCGACGCCGAAGGGCGGGGCGAACAGGCCGAGGCCCATGGCGAGGATCACCACCATCGCATACTGCACCTCGTGCACGCCCATCTCGCGGGCGATGGGGAACAGCAGCGGGCCGAACAGCACGATAGCCGGAATTCCCTCCAGAACGCTGCCGAGGATGATGAAGGCGACGATGGATACGGCAAGGAAGGTGAAAGCGCCTCCCGGCAGGCCGGCCATGAACTGCGCCAGATCGGTCGAAAATCCGGAGCGCGTCAGGCACCAGGCCATCGCCGTCGCGGTGCCGATGATGAACAGGATCGCTCCCGACAGCGCCGCGGTCTCGACCAGCATGGGAACCACCCGCCCCCAGTCGAAGCGGCGATAGACCAGCAATCCAACGGCGACGGCATAGACGATGCCGATGGTCGAAACCTCGGTCGCCGTGGCGACGCCCTCGATCACCGCGGTGCGGATGACGAAAGGGAGGGCGAGCGCGGGCAGCGCCACCACCAGGCTGCGGCCCAATTCACGACCGGTCGGCCGACGTACTCCCGACAGGTTTTCATGGCGGTAGCGGTGGCGGACAACCAGACACAACATCACCGCCAGCAGCAAGCCGGGCAGCAGGCCGCCGGTGAAGAGCGCAGCGATGGAAACGCCGGTAACCGAGCCGATGGTGATCAGTACGATGCTGGGCGGGATGGTCTCGGTCTGCGCGCCGGTCGCCGCCAGCAGCGCCACCAGATCGCCCGGTTTGGCACCGCGGGCCTTCATCTCGGGGAACAGCACCGGGGCGACTGCCGCCATGTCGGCGGCCTTCGAGCCGGAGATGCCGGACACCAGATACATCGCGCCGATCAGCACATAGGACAGGCCGCCGCGGACATGGCCGAGCAGGTTGGCCAGCACCGCCACCATGGCGCGGGCCATGCCGGTCATCTCGATCAGCAATCCCAAGAAGACGAACAGGGGCACCGACAGCAGGATCAGGTGTGACATGCCCTCATCCATCCGGCCGACGACGACCAGCAGCGGCACCCTGGTGGTCAGGGCGAGGTAGCCGAAGCTCGACAGGCCGAAGGCGAAGGCGATGGGCACGCCGGCGAACACGGCCCCTGCAACCACGAGCACAAAGAAGACCAGCAGGTTGAGCTTGCCGAAATCGACCAGCATTGGTTGGAGGACGAAGAACAATGCGGCGATCGCCGCGACCGCCGCCACTGCACCCGTCACCAGCTTGAGATCGCCCACCCGTGCGAGGCGGATCAGAGCCGCCGCGATCATCAACCCGAGACCGGTCGGCAAGGCAGCCGCGCGCCACATGTTCGAGATCTGCAGAGCCGGGGTGGTGATCTCCAGCTCCTCCCAGGCGAATTCGCCGGCCGGCATGATGACCAGCAGCAGGAAACAGAGGGCCGCCGCCACCGCGAAGACATCGAGAAACGCCCGCACGCGTGGCGATGCCCAACTGACGAATGCGGTCATCCGCATATGCTCGCCACGGCGGAAGGCGACAACGGTCCCCAGCATCGCCAACCAGAGGAACAGGATCGACGCCAGTTCGTCCGACCAGGTGATCGGAGCGTGGAGCACGTAGCGGGCGATGATACCGGTGAAGAGAATCACCACTTCCGCGGCCACCAGAAGCGCCACCGGCAGTTCGGATAGCCAGCCCAGAAGCCGGTCGGCATGCGCCAGCCACCGGCTGGCGCTGTCGGGCGAGCCGGCGGTGGACTTGTGATCCACCACCGCCGTCATGTCAGCGCCCCTACCGAACTTTCCAGGGCGCTCCAGGCCTCTTCACCGTATTTGGCCTTCCATTCTTCGTAGAAGCCTGACTTGCGCAGGGCTTCCCGGAATGGCGCCGGATCGACCTTGTTGAAGGTCAGGCCCTTCTGCGAGAGCGAACCTTGCAGCGCCTCGTTGAGGCCGGCGATGTCCTGGCGCTGCTGCAGCGCGCCGTCGTTCAGGTTCCGGCTGACGATCTGCCGCAAATCCTCGGGCAATCCACGCCAGGAGCGGCCGTTGGTGACGATCCATGAACCGTCCCAGACATGGTTGGTGATGGAGCAGAATTTCTGCACCTCGTAGAACTTGGCAGTGTCGGCCACCACCAGCGGATTCTCCTGTCCGTCGACCACGCCGGTCTGCAGTGCGGCATAGACCTCGCCCAGGTTGATGCTGGTCGGCGACGCACCCAGCCCCTTGAACAGCGATACATAGACCGGGCTGACCGGGACGCGGATCTTGAAGGCCGCCAGATCGGCCGGCCCGGTGATCGGCTTGGTGCTGGTGGTGATCTGACGGAAGCCGTTGTCCCAGATGCGGTCGAAGGCGTGGAGGCCGGCCTTGTCGAAACCTTTGCGGATCACCCCGCCGAGTTGGCCGTCCATCGCCTTCCAGACGGCATCATAGTCCTTGAACGCGAACCCCATGCCGTTGATCGACGCAACCGGGACCAGGGTCGATAGGATCAGACCGCCGGTGCTGAAGAACTCGATGCCGCCGGAGCGCACCTGCGCCAGCAGGTCGCTGTCGCCGCCGAGTTGGCTGTTGGGGAAGACGGCGATGTCGACCTTGCCGCCGGTCTCCTTGCGGATGCGTTCGGCCGCTTCGACAGCGCGGACATGCAGCGGGTGGCTCGCCGGGAAGCCATGGCCGAACTTCCATGCGAATTCCGCGGCATGCGCCTTTGAAATGAAGGGTGCGGCCAGGGCGCCCACCGCGGTAGCGGCCAGAAACTGCCTACGCTTGATCAACATCTTGGTTCCCTCCCTTTTTGTGTTCTCTCGTCCGGTTTGCCCTCCGTGCCGGCCGGCCCTTACCGGCCCGACGGCGATCCTGGGCGACGCCCCTCCACTGCCGCCGCGAGGATGCCGCGCACGGCTTCTTCGGTCACCGGTCCGGGGTTGTAGCTGTTGTCCGTCTCGACGGTGATCCGGGCGGCCTCCTCGATCCGGTCGGCGGAAAAGCCGACCTCCGTCAGCCGCGTCGGCAGGCCGACCGTTTCCATCATGTCGAAAATGGCGGCGCCGATGTCTTCCACGCCGATGGCGGCGGCAAGCCGGTCCATCGCCTGGGGGGCGAAGGGTGCATTGTAGGCTGCGACATGGGGCAGCACCAGCGCATGGGACAATCCGTGCGACACGCCGTAGGTGCCGCCCAGGACATGAGCGACGCCATGCTGGAGCGCGAAGCCGCCGGCCAGCGCCGCACCGGCGAGGTGGGCGCCGTACAGCAGGTCGGCACGCGCTTGCCCATCGTCCGGACAGGCCGCCACCCGCGGCAGCGCGTCCATGATCGCCCGCGCGCCTTCCATCGCCGCCGGCACGATCACCGGGCTGATGGTGGGGGTGTAGATGGCATCGACACAATGGGCGAGCGCGTTCATTGCGCTGGCCGTGCTGACGTCCACCGGCAGCCCGAGCGTCAGCGAGGGGTCATAAACAACGGTGCCGGCCAGCATGCGCAGGCTCTGGTGCATCCGCTTGACGCCGTCGATGGTGATCCCGCAGAAGCCGGTCATCTCGGAGCCGGAATAGGTGGTCGGCACGGCGATGATCGGCAGCCCGAGTTCCAGCGCGATGGCTTTGCCCAAACCGATAGAGGCTCCGCCACCGACGCTGACCAGGCAGTCGGCGCCCATGTCGCGCGCCTTGGCCCGGCCCCGGATGGCCAGTTCGATGGGTACCTGGGAAATCGCTTCCGGCAGGATGCCGATACAACGGCTTCCAAGGCGGTCGGCGACACGGCCGCCCATGGCGCTACGGCCGGGAGTGGAGACGACGAGCGCATGCTTCGCGCCCAGCCGCTCCACCTCCGCGTCGATCCGGTCGATGGCCCCGGCTCCGAAGACGACCCGCGATGGCAGCGCGTTGAACACGTCGCCGGGGGTGCTGAATTCTCTCATGATGGAAATCCGTCCGATAGGTCGGTGAGGGCGGCGCTTACCAATCGACGATGGTGCCGTCGTCCAGAATGGCCGAGGTCGTGTGCATCACCTCCGGCTTGAACGGGTGCTTCGCCGCCTCCGTCTCGTTCACCTCGATGCCGAAGCCGGGGGCGTCGGGCACCTCCCAATGGCTGCCGGTGCGGCGGATCGGGGTCTGCACCACATCGTCGTACCAGGGCACCGCGCCGCTCATCTCCTCCTGGATGACGAAGTTCGGCGTGGAGATGTCGAAATGCAGGGCGGCGACGCCGGCCAGCGGACCGTTGGGATTGTGCGGGGCGATGCCGATCAGGTCGGCTTCCGCCAGCGCCGCGATCCGCTTGCCTTCAAGCAGGCCGCCGGTGTGGTTCAGGTCGGGCTGGGCGATATGGACCGCCTTCTGGGCGAAGACCGGCTGGAACTCCTTCAGCCCGACCAGCCGTTCGCCGGACGCGATCGGGCAGTCCGCCTGCTCGGCGATGCGGCGCAGCGCCTCGGTATCGCCGGGCTGGACCGGCTCCTCGCAGAACATCGGCCGGTAGGGCTCCAGTTCGCGGATGTAGCTCATGGCGGCGGCGATGGAGCCGGGGCGGCCGTGGAAGTCGATCATGATGTCGACGCCGTCGCCCACCGTGTCGCGCAGCGCCTGCATCATCTTGCCGACATGGCGCTGGGCCGGAATCGGCGCGCTGTGGGCGCCATAGGGAATGAACACGACCTTGAGCGCATCGTAGCCCTTCTCCGTCACCGCCGCGGCCCGTTCCTTCAGCGAGCCGACGTCGAAGGTTTCGTAGACCGACTTCATCTCGCCAAGGCCGAGATGGGTGTAGACGCGCACGCGGTCACGAACTTTGCCGCCGAGCAGGCGCCAGACCGGCAGGCCGACGCTCTTGCCGAAGATGTCCCAGAGCGCGTGCTCGATGCCGCTGATCGCCGTCACGCCGACCATGCCCAGCTTGTAATAGCTGAACTTGTTCATCGCGCGGACGCACTGCTCGATGTCGCGCGGATCGCGTCCCAGCACGGTCGGTTCCAGATCCTCGACGGCGCCGGTGACCGCCCGCGTCTTCCAGTTCAGACTGGCCTCACCCCAGCCATAGAGGCCGGGTTGGTCGGTCAGCACCTTCACGAAGATCCAGTTGCGCATTTCGGCGTTGACGACGAAGGTCTTCACGCCGGTGATCTTGATCGGCACGCCGGCGCTCCGGCGGGCGAGGTCCTCGGTGTCTCGGATCATGGAATGCTCGTGTTTTGGATGGCGGGAGGCGATGCCGGAGCAGGTGCCCGCACGAGGTTCAGCAGCGGCTCGCCGGCGGCCAGCCGGTCGATGTTTTGGGCAATGAACGCATAGCGGCGTTCGGGCAGCCGGCTCGTCCAGGCCGACGAATGCGGGGTGCAGACGGCGTTGGGCAGATCCTCGAAGCGGAAGCTGGCGGGCGCCACCTGGTCGTCGGCTCCTGCCGGATAGCCGTACCAGACATCGAGCACCGCACCGCCGATCGTCCGGCGCGACAGCACATCATACAGCGCCTCCTCGTCGACGATGGGCGCGCGCGATATGTTGATCAGCACGCCCGTCGGCTTCATGGCCGCGAGTTCGGACGTCCCAATCAGCCCGCGGGTCTGATCGGTCAGCGGGCAGGCGATCACCAGGAAATCGGATTGCGCCAGCAAATCCGGCAAGCGTTCCGGCGGCAAGATCGCCTCGGCCAGACCGTCGGAGTCGGTGGCGAACTGGTCGACCGCGAGGATGCGCATGCCGAAAGCCGCCGCCCGCCGGGCTATTGTACGCCCGATCCGGCCGAACCCGATGAGGCCCAATGTCAGGCCGTGGATCTCCCCGTGGGGCACCCGCGCCCGGTAGACATCGGACCATGTGTCCGTGGCGAAGGATCTGCGCAGAGTGTCGGGGCGGATCTCCCAATTCAACATCGCCGCCGTGACGAACTCGGCGATGGGAATTTCATGCTCGAAGACGTTGCAGATGCTGGCGCCGGATGGCAGTGAAGCCATGTCGATGCTGTCCAGTCCGGCCCCTGGCACATGCAAAAGGCGAAATTCAGGTGATGTTTTGCCGCCTCGGGAGAACCGCAAAGACACGATCACGTCGTCTGCGGTGATTGCGGAATCGAACTGGGACGAATGGGCGGCTTCACGGGGAAGGGGTATGATGTCGCAGGGAGTCGTCAGGAAAGCGGCCAGCTTGTCCTTGTGATTGGCAGCCTCCCCAATCATGAAGACTTTCATTGGCTTTATCCTCCGTTGCACGAACGATAGAGCCAACGAATTGAGTAGGTCCAACTTTTAAAAATGATTGATTGATAAGAAAAAGTTTTCACCGACTGGTGTTTGCACCTTCGGTGATCGGGTTGAAAGGCTGACCGTTCAGGAGACCAGTTCGCCCACCGCGGTCGCGACGTCCAGAAATGTCTGAATGGCGGGAGAGGTGTCGTCGCTCTGGTAGGCAACCCCGAGCGTCAGGTGGGGTGCCGGCCCGTCGAGCGGACGATAGACCACCCCGGGCCGTGCGAATTGCTGAAGATCGGAGGCGATGAGGCCGATCCCGAAATCCGCTGCGGCCAGCGCGATAATCGACTGCGCCGGGGAGGCTTCAAGAATCAGCTCCGGACTGAATCCCGCCTGCTGGCACAGGCTGATGATCTCATCGTAGAGGCGTGGGCCGATCACGCGCGGGAAGATGATGAAGCGTTGCCTGGAGAGATCATCCAGCCGCAGGCGCGGCCGTTCGGCCAATGGGTTGCGGTCCGACAGCACGACATTGAAACGCATGCGCGCGATGGGGTGCGACGACAGCGACTGATCGTCGAGCGGGGGATGGAAGATGCCGACATCGATCGCTCCTGCCCTCAAGGCTTCTTCCTGCTCCGACGTCGTCATGACATGGACGTTCACGCCGAAATTGGGCAGTGCCATGCGGAACCGGTGCATGATCTCGGGGAAGACGATGTAGAGCGCCGGTGCGGTCATACCGACCGACAATTGCCCGATTTCGCCGCGATCCGTCTGACGCGCGAGCTGCGCGGCCCGTTCCATCTGATTTAAAATCTTCCGGGCTTCGCCCAGGAAGGTCTCGCCGGCTCTCGTCAGGGAAACGCGCCGCTTGTTGCGGTGGATCAGCTGAACCTGCAGCTCTTCCTCCAGTTGGCGCAATTGCTGGCTGAGGGCGGGCTGCGTGATGTGGCACCGCGCGGCGGCACGGTGGAAATGCAGCTCTTCGCAGAGCGCGACAAAGAACTGGAGCCTGCGACGATCCATGATGCGGAGATAAGATCATCCAGCCGAAGCTGTAAAGGCAGGATGAGCGGCCCGGCCTTCCGGCGATGTTCGGCTCGCAGGCCAGGGCGATGTTTGCGCTTTGATGATTTCAACAAGGAAACATGTTGATAAGCGCAGGAACTGTATGGTTGCAGTTGTGCGCTGTTCCAGACATGAGCCTGAAACGAGAGGAGAGTGCCGGCCGCCGATCCCTCTTCAGATCTTCTTGCTCGGGTGGGATTTGGTATACCATATCGATGACGCGGTGAATGATACCCTCGCATCCGGCCCTTCGCCGCGAAAGACCAACATCGGGGAGCCGACGGAGACCATGCGCAACTTCGAAGAACCCGGCCGTTCGCTCGCCATGGGCCGCAACGGCATGGCCGCCACCTCGCACCCGGCGGCAACCCTGACGGCGGTCGAGATTCTGAAGGCCGGCGGCACCGCGATCGATGCCGCCGTGGCGGCCTGCGCGGTCCAGAGCGTGGTCGAAGCTGGATCGACCGGGATCGGCGGCGACTGCTTCGCCATGGTCGCTCCGCTGGGTGGGACCGACATCCGCGCCTACAACGGCTCCGGCCGCACCCCGGCGGCGATGACGCTGGAGCGCTTGCGGGCGGCGGGCGTCACTGCGATCGACCGCCACTCTCCCCACGCGGTCACGGTGCCGGGCGCGGTGGATGCCTGGACGCGGCTGGTCGCCGACCATGGCCGCCTGCCTCTGAACGAGGTCTTCGCCCCGGCCATTGCCATGGCGCGCGAGGGCTACGTCATCACGCCACGGGTCTCACACGACCTCGCCCAGCAAACCGATCTGCTGCGCCGGGATCCGACCGCCGCCGCCACCTTCCTGGTGGACGGAGAAGCCCCTGCGGCCGGCACCGTCCAGACCCAGCCACTGCTGGCCGACACGCTGGAGGCAATCGGGCGCGAGGGACCGGACGCCTTCTACCGCGGCGCCATAGCCAAGGACATGGCGGAGTCCCTGCGGGCGGCGGGCGGCTTTCATAGCCTGGAGGATTTCGCTGGGGCCAAGGGCGAGTACGTGACGCCGATCAGCACCGACTATCGCGGCCGCACCATCCATGAATGCCCGCCGAACGGACAGGGCATCATCGCCCTGATGATCCTGAACATCCTCAAGCGTTTCCGGCCGGCCGGCGATCCGCTCGACCCCGACAGCCTGCATGTGGAGATCGAGGCGACGCGGCTCGCCTATGCCGCGCGCGACGCCTTCCTGGCCGATCCGGCGCAAACCGGACTGTCGATGGTGGAGCATCTGCTGTCCGATGCGCTGGCCGACCAGCTGGCCGCCCGGATCGATCCCGCCCGCGCGCTGGAGATCGGCGGGGTGTTCGACGGCGTCGAGCACAAGGACACGGTCTACATCGCCGTAGTCGATAAGCACCGGACGGCAGTCAGCTTCATCAGTTCGATCTTCCATCCCTATGGCAGCGGGCTGATGGCGCCCCGCTCCGGTGTGCTGTTCCACAACCGGGGCCAGAGCTTCTCGCTGGTCGACGGGCATCCCAACATGGTGGCACCGCGCAAGCGGCCGATGCACACCATCATTCCGGGCATGGTCACCGAAAACGGGCGCGTCAGCCTGACCTTCGGCGTCATGGGCGGGCATTATCAGGCGATGGGCCATGCTCATTTCCTGTCGAAGCTGTTTGATCACGGCCTGGACATCCAAAGCGCCATCGACCTGCCGCGCCTCTTCCCCCTGCCCGGCACCCGCACCGTGGAAGCGGAGACGGCGATCCGCACCAAGACGGGGGCGGAGTTGGCCCGCCGCGGCTTCACCGTGACGGCCCCCAACTGGGCGATCGGCGGTGCCCAGGCCATCGCCATCGATTGGGAACATGGAACCCTATTGGGCGGCTCTGACCACCGGAAGGACGGGTGCGCGCTGGGATATTGATAGG
This sequence comes from Azospirillum sp. TSO5, assembly GCF_003116065.1. NCBI lineage: Bacteria > Pseudomonadati > Pseudomonadota > Alphaproteobacteria > Rhodospirillales > Azospirillaceae > Azospirillum > Azospirillum sp. TSO5. Next base: position 33,146 of record NZ_LGQY01000117.1, read on the forward strand.
TCACCGCCACCCGCGTCGTGCCGAAGGACCGTGGTCGCCGCACCACGGCCTTTCGAGGTGCCGTCAGGTTTTCGGTCGAGATCATCAGCGAAGCGGTGTGGCCGGTTCACTTATGTCGATAGCCGCAGATAGAAGGTCGGCAGCACCTCCGGCAGCTTTTCGGCGCGGTCGATCACCATGACGTTGCGCGCCCCGAACATTCGGGTCAGATAATCGCGGCCCTGCGGATCGAGCCCGATCACGAAGCAGTCGATCCCCCGCGACGCCAGCCCCAGCACGGCACGGCGGGCGTCGTCCAGCAGATAGCGGCGGTCGGCGACGTCGATGTCCGACGGTTCGCCGTCGGTCACCACCAGCAGCAGGCGGCGATGGGTCGATTGCTGCTCCAGCAGCCGTCCGGCATGGCGCAGGGCGGTGCCGAGCCGGGTGGACAGGCCGGCCCTCAATCCGGCCAGCCGCCCCTTGGCCGCGGCATCGTAGGGTTGGCGGAAGGCCTTGATCCGGTAATAGCTGACGTCCTGCCGTCCGTTGGAACGAAAGGCATGGATGGCGAAGGGATCGCCCAGTTCGTCCAGCGCCTGGGCGAACAGGGTCGCGGCCTCCCGCTCCACCGACAGCACGCTGCGTCCGCCCCCGGCGATCGGATCGTCGGTCGAGGCGGAGACGTCGAGCAGCAGCAGGACCGACAGGTCGCGGTTGCGGCGGACCAGCACCTCGTGCACCCGCGGATCGGGAGCCTCGCCGCGGCGGTGGCTGACCATCGCGTCGATGCAGGCGTCCAGATCCATGCGATCGCCCTCCGGCTGACGGCGCAGGCGCACCGGCCGGCTGACCTTGGCCGAGCGGACCAGCGCGGTCAGCCGGTCGGCGGTCGCCTGATGACGCTCGACGATGCGGGCGATGGCGGCGGGGTCGCCGGTCTCGGTCCGGCGTTCGTTCAGCACGACCCAGTCGGGGCGGTCGATGCCGACGCGGTAGTCCCATTCCGGGTAGCGCAGCGGCGGGGCGGTGATCTCCTCCTCCCCCACCGCGCGGGCGGGGACATCGGTGGCGGACAGTCTGGCCGGGGTGGCACCCTCCCCCACCTGATCGTCGGGGCGGCCATGGTCGCGCTCCTCCTGCTCGGTGCGGAAGGCCTCGAAAACGGTTTCGGCATCGCTGGGCGGGGTCGGCGGCACTTCGCCATGGTCCCACAGGCCGAGATTGTCGTCGCGGTAGGCGGGCTCGACGACATAATCCTTGGAATTGAACTGTACCCGCATCTGGCCGAGATCGTTGCCCAGCAGCCCGCCGATCCGGCGGCTGAGCGCCGGGCTGTCCCACTCGGACTCCGCCGCAAAGAACAGGCGCTTGCCCTTGGCGACCCAGGCGTCGTCGTCACGGTAGTCGGGATCGATCAGCGCGCGGGCCAGCCGTGCCATCAAAGCGGGCGCGGTGCCGGCGCCATTCGGCTCGGCGACGTGGAAGGGCCGCCAGACCCGCAGCAGGCCGGGATGCTCGCGCATCGCCAGATGCTCGACGCGGGCGTCCTCGATCAACGAGACCAACGCCAACTGCATCGGCTTCAGGCCGGCGGCCGGGAAGCGCGGACCGGTGAAGCGCAGATGCGCCCCGGCATGGACCAGGGCCGCGCGGAACAGCGCGCCGGAGCGGCGGCCATCGACGCCGCGGAAGGTTCCGGGCATCCAGATCAGCCCGTCCGAGATGCTGACGCGGCGCGGCGGATTGCCGGCTCTATCCGGCTTGGCATGGCGGATCGGCACCCGCAACCGCCACAGGGCGACCAGATAGGCGACCAGACGGCGCTCGACGGAGGAAAAGGCGGTGTCTGCGGGAAATTGGTCTGCGGGAAATTGGCGCGACTGGTCGTCGGGCATTTGGTCTCCGGTCCTCTTTCCTCTCCCCGAACAGGGATGGGTCAGGCAATCGCCGCCGACACTGCGGCAGAGAAGGCGTCCCGCACGTCGGCGTCGTCGGTGATCGGCAGGACCAGCGCGATCCGGCAGGCGGTCTCCAGTGGGATCCCCTGCGCCGCCAGCCGGCCGGCATGGATCAGCATGCGGGTGGAAACCCCCTCCTGCAGGCCATGACCCTTCAAGTTGCGCGAACTTGCGGCGATGCGGACCAGCAAGGCCGCGGTGTCGGCGGCGACGCCGGATTCATGGGCGACGATCTCCGCCTCCACCGCGGCGCTCGGATAGCCGAACTCGATGGCGGCGAAACGCTGCTTGGTCGATTCCTTCAGATCCTTCAGGACGCTCTGGTAGCCGGGGTTGTAGGAGATCACCAGTTGGAAGTCCGGATGCGCCTGGACCAGTTCGTTGCGCTTCTCCAATGGCAGGATGCGGCGGGCGTCGGTCAGCGGATGGATGACGACGGTGGTGTCCTGGCGGGCTTCGACGATTTCGTCCAGGTAGCAGATGGCCCCGTGTCGCACCGCCTGGGTCAGCGGCCCGTCGTGCCATACCGTGCCGCCGGGGTCGAGCAGGAAGCGCCCGACCAGATCCGACGCGGTCATGTCCTCGTGGCAGGCCACCGTCACCAGCGGCCGGCGGAGCCGCCATGCCATGTGCTCGATGAAGCGGGTCTTGCCGCAGCCGGTGGGGCCCTTCAGCATCATCGGCATGCGCGCCGCATAGGCGGCCTCGAACAGCGCCACCTCCCCGGCGACGGGCCGGTAATAGGGCTCCTCCAGAATCCGGTGTGCGTCCAGCGCCATCGGCGCGTCTCCTTATGATTGGTCTCGCTCCGGAGAGAGGCGGCGGGAGTCTTCCGACCCCCACCGCGCCGTCCGCCCTGCTCTTCAGCGATGCAGTGCGGTCTCCGGGTTGGGGATGCCGTCGATCGGGCATTCCTCGGTCCCGACGGTGCCGCGGGTCATCGCCTCGACGCGGGCGCGGGTTCCTTCCGGATCGTTGATCCAGTCATGGTAGAAGCTGTAGGCGCAGGCGGCCTCGCCCTTCGAATCCTCGCCGGAGTTGATCTTGCCGGTGTAGCCGCGGTGGACCAGCTTGAAGAGGTGGTTCTGCGACTGCATGTTCTTGCGCGCGTCGCGGATCAGCGAGGTGGAGAGCTGGGCGTACTGGATGCCGTTCTCCTCGGTGCCGCACTCGCCCAGCGTCCGGCCGTCGAAGCCGATGATGGCGGAATGGCCGAAGTAGGAATAGACCCCGTCGAAGCCGGCGGCGTTCGCCACCGCGACGTAGGTGTTGTTGGCCCAGGCCATCGCCTTGGACATGATGACCTGCTGCTCCTTGGCCGGATACATGTAGCCCTGGCAGCGGATGATGAGTTCGGCACCCTTCATGGCGCAGTCGCGCCAGATCTCCGGATAGTTGCCGTCATCGCAGATGATCAGGCTGATCTTCAACCCCTTCGGCCCGTCGGTGACGAAGGTGCAGTTGCCGGGATACCAGCCCTCGATCGGCACCCAGGGCATGATCTTGCGGTATTTCTGAACGATCTCGCCCTTGTCGTTCATCAGGATCAGCGTGTTGTAGGGCGCCTTGTGCGGGTGCTCCTCATGCCGCTCGCCGGTCAGGGAGAAGACGCCCCAGACCTTGGCCTTGCGGCAGGCGTCCGCGAAGATCTCGGTTTCGTCGCCGGGAACCGACGAGGCGGTCTCGTACATCTCCTTGGAATCGTACATGATCCCGTGGGTCGAATATTCCGGGAAGATCACCAGATCCATGCCCGGCAGGCCGACCTTCATGCCCTGGACCATCTCCGCGATCTTGCGGGCATTGTCGAGGACTTCGGCCTTGGTGTGCAGGCGCGGCATCTTGTAGTTCACGACCGCGACGCCGACGGTGTCCTTGCTGCTGGAAATATCGCCGTGCAACATGGTGCGTTTCCTTCCTGGTTCGTGGATGGCTTGGTCTGTGGATGGACAAGGAGAGGGCGTTCCGTCCCGGTGCGAGGTGGGACGGCGAACCCGTGTTTCGGGGTTAGGAGGAATGGGACCGGAACTGCGGCCTAAACCGCCATGTGCCGGTGAACCAGATCGTCGGTCAGGCTTTCCGTCAGCCCGTGGGCAGCAACCCGCCCCTTATCGAGCATCAGGAAATGGTCGGAGGCCTGCCGGGCGAACATCACATTCTGTTCGACCAGCACGACGGTGATGCCGTACTGGCGGTTCAGGGTCATGATCACGTTTTGGATCTGTTCGACGATGTTGGGCTGGATGCCCTCGGTCGGTTCGTCCAGCAGCAGGACCTGCGGATTTGCAGCCAGCGCCCGCGCGATCGCCAGCTGCTGCTGTTGCCCGCCGGACAGGTCGCCGCCCTTGCGGTTCAGATTGTCCCGCAGATAGGGGAACATCTCGAACACCAGGGGCGGGATCTCGCGCTTGCCGTCCGGTCGGGCGAAGGTGCCCATCAGGATGTTCTCGCGGATGGTGAATTTGCCGATGATGCCGCGCCCCTGCGGGACATAGCCGATGCCGAGGCCGGCGCGGCGGTGGGTCGGCTCGCTCCGGATGTCGCTGCCGCCCAGCCCGATCCAGCCGGTGACCCGGTCGGTCAGCCCCATGATGGTCCGCATCAGCGTGGTCTTCCCCACCCCGTTGCGGCCCAGCACGCTGAGCAGGCTGCCCTTGGGCACCGCGAAGCTGACATTCTGCAACACCGGGCTGCTGCCGTAGAAGGAATAGACGTCGGTCATGTCAAGCATGGGAGATGCCTCCACTTCCGAGATAGGCCTCGCGCACCTTGGGATCGTTCTCCACATGGTGGATCGATCCTTCGGAAAGGCGCTTGCCCTGGTGCAGCACGGTGATGGTCTCGGCGATTTCGCGGACGAAGCCCATGTCGTGCTCGACCACGATAAGCGTGTGCCGGCCGCGCAGCCGCTGGAAGATGCGCGAGGTCTTGCCGGTCTCCTGGATGGTCATGCCGGCGGTCGGCTCGTCCATCAGGATCAGGGCGCTGTCCTGGACCAGCAGCATGGCGATCTCCAGCCATTGCGTCTGGCCGTGCGACAGGAAGGCCGCCCTGGTGTCCAGCTCATCGGCCAGTTCGACGATCTCCAGCACCTCGGCGATGCGCCGGTTGAGGCGGAGGCCGGGGAACATGCGGATTGTCCGGGCCGGGCTGGGAAGCCGGGAGTGCGCCACCTCCAGATTTTCACGCACCGTCAGTTCCTTGAACACGCTGGGCACCTGGAACTTGCGGCCCACCCCGTGGCGGGCGCGCCGATATTCCGGCGCATGGGTGATGTCCTGCCCGTCGAGCAGAATGCGCCCGCCGGTCGGCTGGGTGCGCCCGCAGATCAGGTCCAGGGTGGTGGACTTGCCGGCCCCGTTGGCACCCAGCAGGCAGCGCAGCTCGCCGCGCTCGACCGCCAGATCCAGGCCGTTGACCGCCTTGAAGCCGTCGAAGCTGACTTCCAGGCCGTGGAGTTCGAGATAGCCCATGTCGGTCGTCTCCTTCAGCTCAGCTTGCGGCGGGCGTGCGGCGCATCGGCAAGGGCGGAGGCTGGCGCGGGCCGGGCCGGGCGGGTCAGGCGGTCCGACAGGATGCCGATCAGGCTCGACAACCCGTTGGGCAGGAAGACCACCACCAGGATGAACATGCCGCCGAGGATGAGCTGCCAGGTGTCGAGGAAGCTCTCGGACAGGCTGCCCTGCATGAAGTTGACCAGGATGGCGCCGATGGCGGCCCCCAGCAGCGAGCCGCGCCCGCCGACCGCCGCCCAGATCACCATCGACAGGCTGAGCGGCACCCCCATGAAGGTGGGCGAGGCGAATTCCAGCACCATGGCGTAGAGCATGCCCGCCACCCCCGCCATGCCGGCCGACACCGCGAAGGCGAGCGACTGGTAGGCGGCGACGTCGTAGCCGAAGAAGCGCACCCGGTCGGCATCGTTGCGGATGGCCTGGAGGATCAGCCCGGCCTTGCTGCGGGTGAAGGCGAGGCCGAGCAGCAGGCACAGCGACAGTGCCCCAGCGGACAGATAGTAGAAGGCCGGGCTGTAGGGATCGAAGGTGATGCTGCCGACCTCCAGCCACGCCAGATCGGTGATGCCGTTGAAGCCGCCGGTGTAGGCCTGCTGGTCGATGAACAGCAGGTTGACCACCGCCAGCATGGCGAGCGTGATGATGGCGACATAGACCCCGGCGATCCGGGCCCGGAACATGAAGGATCCCAGCAGCAGCGCCACCACCACCGGGGCCAGGACGCCGGCCAGCACCGCGAACAGGCTGGAATGGAAGGGCTGCCAGAACCAGGGCAAGTGATCGAGGTTGTTCCACACCATGAAGTCCGGCAGGCCGGCCGATCCGGTGTGAACCGGGCTGGTCTTCAGCTTCAGATGCATGGCGATGGCATAGGCGCCGATGCCGAAGCTGACCCCCTGCCCCAGATTGAGGATGCCGGCATAGCCCCAGCTCAAAGCCAATGCGGCAGCGGCGAGGCCGAGCGCCAGATAGCGGGCGAACTTGTTCAGCAGGAAGGCGTCGGTGACGAAGCTGGGAACCGCCAGGATGACGGCGCAGAACAGGAGATAGGCTGCGAACTGCGCATACGGCTTGCTGCGCGACAGGGTCGATTTCGACATAAGCGGGCTCCGGGCGACGGGACTGACCGGGGGACTGGCCCCGTGACGGAGATCGGGTTGGCGGAGATCGGGTTGGCGGAGGTTGGAAGGTTGGTCGTCGGGGAACTGGACACTGGTCATTGACTTGGTCCCCCTCACCGGCGCCGCTGATCGACGAACAGACCCTGCGGACGGAAGCGGATCAGGACCACCACCGCCAGGAAGACCAGCGCCTTGGCCAGCGTGTCGTTCAGCAGGAAGGCGATGCCGGCGGTGCCGCTGCCGAGCAGTCCGGAACTGACGACCGTGCCGATCAGGCTGCCGACGCCGCCGACCACCACCACCATGAAGGCATCGACCACGAAGTTGGTGCCCATGTCCGGCGCCACGCTCTTGATCGGCGCCACCAGCGCGCCGGCCAGCCCGGCAAGGCCGGAGCCGAAGGCGAAGGTCAGACTGTAGATCCTGGCGCTGTTGATGCCGTAGCAGCTGGCGATCTCGCGGTTCTGGGTGACGGCGCGCAGCTTCATGCCGAACTCGGTCCGCTGGATGATGAACCAAGTCAGCGCCAGCAGGGCGGCGCTCAGCGCCAGGATGAACAGGCGGTAGCTGGGGACGCCGACCCCGCCGATGTCGATGCTGCCGGACAGGAACTCCGGCGTCTGGACGTAGCGCAGTTCGGCACCGGCGGACAGGCGCACCGCCTGTTGCAGCATGATGCCGATGCCCCAGGTCGCCAGGATGGTGTCGAGCGGCCGGTGGTAGAGGAAGCGGACCACCGTGCTCTCGACCACCCAGCCGGCCGCCGCCACCATGAAGAACACCAGCAGCAGGCAGGGGATCAGCGGCAGGCCGAACTGCGACTGGAGGAACCAGGTGCCATAGGCGCCCAGCATGACGAACTCGCCATGGGCGAGGTTGATGACCCCCATCGCGCCGTAGATGATCGCAAGCCCGAGCGCCACCAGCAGCAGGATCGAAGCGATGCTGAGCCCGGTGAAGAGTTGACCGAAGAAAATATCCATAAGCCCCTCCGACGGGGAAGGCGTCGGGCGACGCCCTCCCCTGCCCGTTCTATTGCTCACGCACCCTTCAGACCGTCCTTGGTGCAGCTCTGGCCCGGATAGGCCCAATAGGGCTCCGGCTTCACCCAATCCGACGATTGCTGGATGACCTTGAACTGGCCGTCGGCCTGGGCCTGGCCGATCTTCGGCCACAGGTAGCAGTGCAGGTTGTCGCCATCGACTTTCACCTTGCCCTGCGGCGCCATGATCTCCAGCCCCGCCGTGGCGTCGCGGACGGCGATGGGGGTGATGTCGCCCTTGCCGATCTTCTCGACCGCCTTGCGGAACAGGTGCATCTGGAAATACGCCGCCTCCGACACGAAGTGCGTCACCGAATCCTTGCCGAAGCGCTTCTGGTAATTCTCGACGAAGACCTCGTTCTCCTTGGACTGGTGACCCATGAAGTACGGGGCGGAGGTGAAGTGGCCGGCGGCGTACTCGCCGCCCATAGCTGCGATCTCCACCTCCGACGTGGTCAGGCTGGCCATCGGCATCTTGTCCGGGCTGAAACCCGCCGCCTTGTACTGCTTGTGCAGCGCGATCACGCTGTCGCCGACCACGGTGGAGAAGATCACGTCCGGCTTGGTTTCGCGGAACTTGTTCAGCACCGAGCCGAACTCCGAATGGCCGAGCGGCACATATTCCTCGCCGACCACCTCGCCGCCCAGCTCCTTCAGCAGGATCTTGCAGACGTTGTTCTCTTCCTTGGGATAGATGTAGTTGGAGCCGATCAGATAGAACTTCTTTCCGAAAGTCTTGACCAGCCAGGGAATGAACTCCTTCTGCTGCTGGTTGGGCACCGCCCCGGTGTACATGACGTTCTTCGAGCACTCGCGGCCTTCATAAAGCGTCGGGTACCAGTAGAGGTTCTTGCGCTTCTCGAAGACCGGCAGCACCGCCTTGCGCGAGGCGGAGGTGTAGGAGCCGAAGACGCTGACGCACTTGTCGTTCAGCACCAGCTTGTTGGCCTTGTCGGCGAAGGTGGCGGGGTCGGAGGCCGGATCCTCGACCACGGCGGTCAGCTTCATCCCATTGATGCCGCCGGCGGCGTTGATCTCGTCGATGGCCATCAGGGTGGCGTTGTGCATCGACTTCTCGACGACCGCGGTGGTGCCGGTCAGCGAGAAGAGGACGCCGACCTTGATCTCGCCGTTCGCCGCCCAGGCGACGCCGCTGTCCTTTATCCAGATGTGCGGGAAGCCGACCGATCCGGCCAGCCCGGCGACTGCCGTCGATTTCAGAAAATTACGCCGTGTGAAGGTCATGACGTGTTTCCTCCTCGTTTGCCTGTTCTTGCTGGTTCTTCGGCACAGACAGGAGAGCGCACAAAAAAAGCCCCATTCAGGCCGGCGGCCTGCTGGGGCTTCATTGCCTCGGCGCAACTCCCGGCGTCATCGGCGGGGGTGTGCCTGGTGCGGTCTCAAGGTGCGTGAGCTGATTTTAAAATATTCAATGAATGGTGGCGTCGATTATCCAGTATTGTTCCTGCCGGCCTCGAATGGATCGAGCGCCGGGTAAAAGGATCCGTTGCGCGACAAGAGTGTTGCCGCGTCGGTCCATAAGGATTGCACGGTCGGACTTATCCCTGCACAAACCTGCCCATCGGCCTCCCTCGCATCTGTGGTGCCGGAGTGCGCGTCGGTACGTTAGGTTCAAACACAAAAAAACCCCAGCAAGGCTTTCACACCTTCAGGGGCTTCATCGCCTGCCCGTCGATCCGACATCATTGGCGGACGCGAGCGATTTGCTTCACTTGCTTAGTAAGATGCACATCCCACCGCCTTATCGTCAATATCAAAAATGATCAGCGAGTCGGATTTTCCGCCATAAGCATTTCGCTGGCGTCGATGATGGCGGCGGCGACCGCCTCGATGGTCGTCCGCCGGGCCATGGCGCGTTCGCGGATGAAGCGGTAGGCCTCCTCCTCGGTGATCCGCCGCTGCTCGATCAGGATCGCCTTGGCCTTGCTCACCTTCTTGATGCCGTCCAGCCGCTGCTCGACCTTCTGGAGGCGCTTGCGCATGCCGCGCTCCCCTTCCGCGGCGCGGTGGGCCATGAACATGGTGGTCAGCAGACCGAAGGCGCGGATCGGCTTGCTGACGAAGCCGCGCACCCCGTAATCGACCAGGGCCTTGAGTACGGTCGGGCTTTCATAATCGAGCACGGCGACGATCGGCGGTCCTTCGTCGGCGGTGGACCAGGACAGCCGTCCCTGCCCCGACAGCAGTTGGGTCATGTCGAGGAAGATCAGATCGACACCGCTGGGGCGGTCCTTGGGCGGCGGCCATTCGGCTCGGGCCTGGCAGCCGATGCGGTGGAGCTGGCGCAACAGCTCCTCCGCCTCGGCGTCCTGCGGGTGGATGACCACGACGCGAAAGGAACGGATGTCGCGGAGCAGGTTGATCGACATGCGGCGTTTGCCCCGTTTGCAGTCAGACCGTGGCCTGCCGCCGCCGGCGGATGTCCGCCTCGCCGGCAACGTTATGATCCACCAGATAGGGATCGGGCTTCATCGCGACCAGCGACTCCGCGACGATCTCGAACCGGCCATCCGCATCGACCCGGCCGACGCGCGGCCACAGATAGGTGTGGTTGTTGTCGGGGTCGATCCGCACCCGCCCCTGGGGCGCATCGAACTCCTGACCGAAGATGGCGTCGCGCAGCCGGTCGGTGTCCATGCAGTTGGCGATGCGCAGAGCCTGGGAGAACAGGTGGACCTGGAAATAGGCGGCCTCGCACGACGCGTTGGTCCGCTCATGCTCCCCGAACCGCTCGCGGTAGCGGGCGACGAAACGGCGGTTCGCCTCGCTGTCGATGGAATCGAAATAGGGAGCGGCGGTGACGTGCCCGCGCGAGGCGGCGACGCCGATGTCGCTGATTTCCGCCTCGCTGGTGGTCAGGCTGGCAATCGGCATCCGCGCCGGATCGAACCCAGCCTCGGCATAGGCGTGGTAGAGATGGGCGGTGGCGGCACCGACCACCGTGGAGAAAATGAAGTCCGGCTCCTTGCGCCGGATGTCGCGGATGACCGGGGCGAACGCCTTCTGCGTCGCATTCAGCGGCAGGTACTTCTCCGCAAGGATCTTGCCCGACCGCTGGAGCACCAGCTCCCGCATGATCCGGCTGGATTCATAGGGATAGATGTAGTCCGACCCCACCATATAGACGCGGCTGCCATATTCCCGCGTCAGATAGTCGGCCAGTTGCCGGCCGTTCTGGTTGGGGGCGGCGCCGGTGTAGATGACGTTGCGCGAGCATTCGAACCCCTCGTAGAGGGTCGAATAGAGCAGCAGCCCGTTGCGCCGCTCCACCACCGGCAGGATCGCCTTGCGCGTGCTCGACATGTAGCAGCCGAACAGGACGCTGACCCGCTCCTCGGTCATCAGCCGCTCGGCGAGAGCCGCGAACACCGCCGGATCGGATTGCGGATCCTGGACGATCGGCAGGATCTCCCGGCCGTTGACCCCACCGCCGGCATTGATCTCCTCGATCGCCATCAGTGTGCCCTGAAGCTGGGTGCGTTCGATTCCCGCCGTTACCCCGGTCTGCGAGAACAGCACGCCGACTCTCCACGGTTCACCGGTCTTGGGGGTACAATCCATCTGCATCCACCTCTTCGTCGAACTCGCAGCCGTAATCCGCGCCCAGGCCAACCGGTGATTATCCGGTTGAGATTAAAACAAAAAAAGCCCCAATCAGGGCGGTCGGCCCAGATTGGAGCGCCATTGCTCCGGCCCGCTCCATCACGTCGGGACCCGCTGAAACCCAGCCGCGGCCCCCTGGCGTGACGTCGGACAGATATGGACTAGCATACTATGACAAGGACGGATTGTTTGGCGACTCCTGTTTTGCGCGGGCCTGCGGGTTCCGGGAGCGACGGCCGCCGCCCGTCAGGGTGGCAGGCGACGGGTTGGGCGGCCACAGCAGGACGGAGTCGACACCCATCCAGCGGCAGAGCACCGGCCAGGTGCCGACATGGGCGACGATGGTGCGAAGTGCGGCATCACCGTGATGGCAAAGGGCGATGCCGCTCGCGGGCGGGCTTTCGTCGACATCGTGCTCTCCCCGCCCGCTGAGGCCGCCGATCAGGCGGCGCGGACGGTCGACAGGAAGTCCTCGACCTCGCTGCGCAGCCTGACCGTCTCGCGGACCAGACCGCTGGAGGCGGACAGCACGCCGGACGCGGCGCTGCCGGTCTGGCCGACGGTCTGGGCGACGCCGGCGATGTTGCTGTTGACCTCCGCCGTGTGGCGGGCGGCCTGCTGGATGTTGGCGCCGATGTCCTTGGTGGCGGCGCTCTGCTGCTCCACCGCAGACGCGATGGCGGTGGCGATGTCGCTGACCGAGGTGATGGTGCTGCCGATGCCCTGCACCGCCGTCACCGTATTCCCGGTGAATTGCTGGATTTCCTGCACCTTGGCCTGGATATCTTCGGTGGCCTTTGCGGTCTGGTTGGCCAGCGCCTTGACCTCCGAGGCGACGACGGCGAAGCCCTTGCCGTGCTCGCCGGCGCGGGCCGCTTCGATGGTGGCGTTCAGCGCCAGCAGGTTGGTCTGGCCGGCAATGGCGTTGATCAGTTCCACCACCTGCCCGATCTCCTGGGCGGCGGACGCCAGGCTCTGGATCATGCCGTCGATCTTCGTGGCTTCATCCACCGCACGGCCGGCAACGCTGGTGGACATGGTCACCTGACGGCCAATCTCGGCGATGGAGGCGAACAGTTCCTCCGTCGCGGCGGCGACGGTGTTGACGTTGCTGCTGGCCTGTTCGGAGGCCTGCGACACTGCATCGGCTTGGGTGCCGGAGCGGTCGGCGGCGGTGGCCATGCCGGAAGCGGTTTTCTCCATCTCATGCGCAGCGGCGGCGACGGTGGCAACCATGCCCATCACACGGGCCTCGAACTGGGCGGCCATGTCGAGCAGGGCGGCGCGGCGTTCGGCCTCGGTGCGGTCCTTCTGCGCTTCGGCTTCCGCCTGGAGACGGCGGACTTCCAGCCCGTTGCGCTTGAACTCCTCCAGCGCGCGGGCCAGCGTGCCGACCTCGTCCTTGCGGTCCTGGTGGTTGATCGCGACGGACAGGTCGCTGGTGGAGATGCGGTTGGTGGCCTGGGTCAACTGCAGGATCGGCGTTGTGATGCGCCGGCCGATCCACACGGCAAGGCCGAGGCTGACCGCCGCCAGCACCGCGATCACCGCGGCGATGTTCAGCATGGTCTGCAGGCGCGCGGCGGCCACCGTATCGAGATAGACACCGGAGCTGACCACCCAACCCCAACCCTTGGTCAGCTTGGAATAGGCGGATTTCTCCACCGGATCGCTTGAGCCGGGCTTGGGGAAGGAGAAAGAGGAATAGCCGCCGCCGGATTCGGCGGCCTTGATCTCGTCGCGGACGAACAGCCGGCCGCTCTTGTCGGTGCTGTCCCACATCGCCTTGCCTTCGACCTGCGGGTTCAGGTGGGCCAGGATGTTGCCCTTGCGGTCGAGGATCAGCGCATATTCCGATCCGTCGTAGCGGGCCGACCGCGCGATGTCGAGCGCCAGCTTCTGCGCGTCGGCGACCGGCAGCTCGCCGGAGGCGGCCCGCTGCTCGAACCGTTCGATGATGGAGGTCACCATCTCCACCGCGACGCGGGCGCGGGCTTGGCGCTCCTCCATCATCACGGTGCCGAGCGTCTTGGCGGTCATGGCCCCGGCGCCGACCAGCGCCAGGACGGTGATCAGGGGCAGCAGCAACAGGCGCCCCCGGATACCACGCAATGCGGAAATCATGTCTCTCTCGTCCCTCGGCGTCTGGCGTCTTGCTGGATTGGCCTTGTCGGAACGGCCGAGCCGGCGCCCCACCCGCTGGTGAGACGCCGGCCGGGCCGACTGCAAGATTATTCCATTCAGACTTTCACATATGGTTTACGTGCTACACCATTTGGTCAGCGGTTCACCACTTTCGGCGGCAGGGCGTAGACCAGCAGAGCGCCGATCACCAGGCAGCCGGAGAAGAACCAAAGGGCGGCGTTGCTGCTGCCGGTCAGGTCGATGACGATGCCGATCAGCGAGTTGCTGACCAGCCCGGCGATGCTGGCGAGCGAGATCGCCATGGCGAAGCCGGTGGCCGCCGCCGTGCCCTTCAGGAAGGTGGCCGGCAGGCTGAAATAGGCCGGAAGCGGACCCAGCACGCCGACCGACGCGATGGTGAACAGCGCCACGGTGGCGACGAGGTTCTCGGCGAAGAAGGTGCTGGCCGCCATGGCGGCCGAGGCGGCAAGGAAGGGAACGATGATGTGCCAGCGCCGCTCGCGCATCCGATCGGAGCTGGCGCCGATCAGCAGGATGCCGATCACGGCCAGGATATTGGGGATCATCGTCAAGAGGCCGATGTGGAACGGGTCAACCACGCCGGTCTTGCGGATGAAGGTCGGCAGCCAGAAGCCGATGGCGTAGGCGGTCAGCAGGATGGCGAAATCGATGCCGCCCAGCATCCAAACCTTCAGGTTCAGCAGCCCTTCCTTGAAGCTGTGGCCGGCATGCTTGGTCTCCGAATCGTCTCCGTGCAGATCGGCGGCAATCCGGGCCTTCTCATCGCCCGACAGCCACTTGGCATCGCGGAAGGAGTTGGGCAGCGCCACGAAGGTCAGGAAGCCGAGAAGCACGCTGGGGATCGATTCCAGCAGGAACAGCCACTGCCAGCCGCGCAGGCCCTGGACATGGTCGAAATGGCTCATGATCCAGCCCGACAGCGGGCCGCCGATCACGCTGGAGAGCGGCAGACCGATGACGAACAGCGCCATGATGCGGCCGCGGCGGTAGGTCGGGAACCACAGCGTCAGGTAATAGAGCACGCCCGGCAGGAAGCCGGCCTCGGCGGCGCCCAGCATGAAACGGACGATGTAGAACTGCGTCGGGGTGGAGACCAGCATGGTGGCGGCCGACAACAGGCCCCAGGTAATCATGATGCGGGCGATCCACAGCCGCGCGCCGACCTTGGTCAGCACGAGGTTGCTCGGCACCTCGAACAGGATGTAGCCGACGAAGAACAGGCCGGCGCCCAGACCATAGGCCGCCTCGCTGAACTGGAGGTCGCCCATCATCTGCAGCTTGGCGAAGCCGATGTTGATGCGGTCGAGATAGGCCGCCAGATAGCAGAAGCAGAGGAAGGGAATGAGGCGCCAGGTGATCTTCTTGTAAAGCTGATCCGCATCGACGGATTGCGCCGCGCCGAGCGCCGCATTCGCCGTTGTTGTCTGGGCATAGGACATGCTGTCTGTCTCCTTACGCTGATCGCGTTGTGAACCCGTCCTGTTTTTGCATGCCGACGCCGCCTGTCTCGGGTGCGGCGCCGGGTGTCGGTCCCGGTTTTCTTTTTATTATTCCAAGGCTATTTCGGTCCGCTGCCGTCGGAAGCCTGATCCTGTCCTTCTCGACCGTCATTCCCGCGCAAGCGGGAATCCAGCCGTTTCAAGCGCCTGATCCGCAAATCTGGATCCCCGCCTGCGCGGGGATGACGGCCGAACAGCAGGGGTGCCGCCTCAAGCAAATGCCGCCTTCACCGGCCGAAGCGGTCGAGCGCCTCCTGCTTCTTCACCACATCGCCGTATTTGCTGTCGATGTCGAACAGGTTGGCCTCGTGCGGACCGTCGTGGCGGTCGCCGACGCACTCGCGCACCACGATGGTGCGGAAACCGTGCTGGACCGCATCGACGGCGCTGGCGCGGATGCAGCCGCTGGTCGAGCAGCCGGTCAGCACCACCGTGTCGACGCCCATCGCATGCAGCATCGGGGCGAGGCTGGTGCCGAAGAAGGCACTGGCATACTGCTTGGAGATCACCACCTCGTTTTCACGAGGCGTGACCTCCGGGCAGAAGGCGGCGAGCGGATTGCCTTCAACCATGTCCTTCATCACCGGAGCCTTGCGCACCCACATGCCGCCATCGGCGAAATGGCCGGGATGGTAGCGGATGTTGGTGTGGACGACCGGGATGCCGCTGCGGCGGGCGGCCTCCAGCAGGTCCACCGTCTCCGCCACCGCGCTCACCACGCCGGGGGCGTAGAGCGGCGCGCCTTCGGTGGTATAGCCCTGCATGAAGTCGATCACCAGCAGGGCCGGCCGCTCGCCGAAGCCGATCCGGTTGCCCCAGACGCCCTTGTAATTGTCGGATGCGCTCTGCCCGTCGGTCATGGGGCCGCTCCTCAGTAGGCGCCGGACAGCAGGGCGCCGGCGCCGGGCACGATCGGCTCCAGCTTCAGCGCCTTCAGCATGGCGTAGGTCGTGGCGATGGCGGCGGTCAGCACCGGCTTGCCGGTCTCCGCTTCCACCCGCGGCACCACCGGCAGCGACGGCATCTGCACGCAGGCGGACAGGACGACGACGTCCACGCCGTCCAGGTTCATGCCGCGGACGATGTCCGGCAGGTTGTTGGGGTCGTGGCGGGCGACGTCGAGATTGTCGGGGATCTCCAGCGCGCGCCAGTCCTGCACCTCGAAGCCTTCGGCGCGGATATAGTCGACCACCAGCTCGGTCAGCGGGCGCATGTAGGGGGCGACGATGGCGATGCGCTTGGCGCCCATCACCTTCAGCCCGTCGACCAGCGCGCCGGCGCTGGTGACCACCGGGGCGGGTGCCTCGTTCTCCAGCGTCTTGCGGGCGAGGCGTGCTTCGGAATCGCGGTGATAGCCGAGGCCCATCGACATGATGGCGACGAGGCAGGCATAGCCCAGCACATCGACGCGGGCGTCCGACAGCTCGACGGCGCAGCGATCGGACTCGGCGTCCATCGCCGCCAGCTCCTCCTTCTTGACCGTCTTCATCCGCATGCGGGCGGAGTGGAAGGTGAAGCGTTCGGGGCGGATCGCCTGACGCGCGGTCAGCATGGCCGGGATTTCCGTTTCCATGGTGACGTTGGAGCTGGGGACGATCTGGCCGATGCGGTACAGCGAAGACATGCGGATGGTTCCTATCAATCAGGCGAGCGGGTGGCCGAGGCTGTCGCCGAAGGCGGCGAAGAAGCCGTCGAGGTCATCCCAGGGGATCATGTGCCCGGCGTTGGGGACGCGGGCGACGCGGATGGCCGGCTGGAGGCGGGTGATCTCCGCCTCGTCCTCCGGCTGGATCACGCCGCCGCGGCCGGCGACGATCAGCAGCGCCGGGACCGGCAGCTTCGGCAGGTCGGCATGGATGTCGTCCTGGTGAAAGCCCTCATAGGCCCGGACGATGGCCGGCTCGTAGCAGGTGTGCAGCCATTCGGCGCGCAGCCGCAGCTGCTCCTCCGTCCAGGTCGGGCAGAAGGCGCGCATGGCGTCGGCGTCCATGCCCTTCAAGGACTGGCGGATCGAATCGACGTACCAGGGCAGGCCGCTGGGATAGGGCCGGCGGCCGGGGCCGGACACCGGCGGATCGATCAGCACCAGCTGGCGCAGCCCCTTCGCATCGCCGCGCACTGACGCGCGGATGGCGAAGCGGGCGCCCATCGAATGGCCGATCAGAACATAATCGGTCAGGCCGAGCGCCGCGACGAAGGCGTTCACGTCGTCGGCGCAGGCATCGATGCCGTAATCCAGATGCGGACCGCTTTCCGACAGCCCGCGCCCGCGAACGTCCAGCACATAGGTGTCGAACTGCTGCCCGAACCGCTCGGCGACGAAGCCCCAGGTGACGGCCGGGCTGGTGATGCCGGGGATCAGCACGATGGCCGGGCGTCCGGCATGCCGCTCCCCGCCATAGCGCAGGTAATGCTGGCGGATGCCGTTGGCCTGGACGTTGGCGCCGTAGAGGAAGGTCGAGGCGGTCATGCCGCGATGCCTTCGCGCAGCGGCTGCTCATAGACGTCGTAGCCGAAGACCCAGGCGGGATCCTCCTGGTTGCGCAGGAAGGTGTTGGCGTTGGACACCGCCTGCACGCGCGTCGCGCGGTCCTTGCGGTTGGCTTCGTACAGCGCGAAGGCGGTGCGGTAGTCGGTCAAGCCGGTTTCAGTCAGGCAGCGGGTCAGCATTGCCGCGTCCTCGATCGCCATGCCGGCGCCCTGCGCCATGTGCGGCTTCATCGGGTGGCAGGCATCGCCCAGCAGGACCAGCCGGCCGCGGCTCCACAGCGGCAGCGGGTTGCGGTTGCGCAGCGGCCACTTGGTGACCTCTTCCGTGCACTCGATCAGCGCCTGAACGGTCGGGTGATAGCCCTGGAACGCCTCGAACATCTCTTCGCGGCTGCTGTCGACGAAGGCCTCCTGGAAGTCCCAGGCCGGATGCGGCACGCCGGTGACGTAGTAGTATTCGTCGCGCTTCCCGGTGGTGAAATAGACCATCATGTGGCGATCCTCGGTCCACCACTTGATGCAGTCCTCGAAGGTCAGGTCGTATTTGGCCAGCTGATCGCCGCGGATCAGGGCGCGGTGGGCGACCCAGCCGCTGTAGTTCGGCGCCTCGACGCCCAGCAGGGCCTCACGGATGCGGGAGTTGATGCCGTCGGCGCCGATGACGATGTCGGCACGCGCCTCGGTCCCGTCGGCAAAGGTCAGATGCACATCGTCGCCGCTGTCGGTGATCGTCTCCAGCCGCTTGTCGAAATGGACCGAACCGGGGGCCAGCGTGTCCATCTGCAGCAGGTGCATGTCGCCGCGGTGGACGGTGACATAGGCGGCGCCGTATTCGCGCTTGGCGAAGTCGCCCAAGGGAATGCGCGACAGGTAATCGCCGGTGAAGCCGTCGCGGCTGAACCAGAAGTCCGGCTTGGAGCCCATCGCCTCCAGCGGCTTTTCGATGCCCAGGCGGCGGAACACCTTCATCACGTTGGGACCGACATGAATCCCCGCGCCCAACCGGGAGAATTCAGGCGCCTGTTCGTAGACATCCACCTGGAACCCGGCCTGCTGCAGGAGCCCGGCGGCGGCGGCTCCGCCCAGGCCGGCCCCGACGATAGCGATTCTCTGAGTCTTTCCCATGGATATGGCCCTTTGCTGACGTGGGGGTGTTCGGTCGGCGCCGCCGAAGGGCTCGCGACCGGATGCAAGGGTGCGGGAGGGGTGTCCGGGGGCTTCTCGCCCCGGCTCCGGCCGTCGACCGTTGCATTGAACTCGATATGAAGTGTGTACGCTGTTTCAACTTGCCATGCAACACAATTCGCCATACAACGCTACTCAGCCTTTGCGGGGCCATCAGGGCCGTTTGCAGCACGGAGTGACCACGATTTGGCCTTGCTCAGCCTCATTTTAAATCACGGTTGCCTAATTAACGTTCATATCGGCACAGCGGCAGCGAAGGGTTTACCCCCTTACTGTTCATGGTCGAATTAAGCTTATACGCTCTATATGTCCTGGTCAGCCCGCCGTGATGATCGGCGGATGTCCACCCGGAAACACGGCCCGGAACGCGCTTTCAGCGTCTGCGGCCACCAAGGTTGGGAGAGATGAGATGCCGGTGAGCGATCGCGAACTGACGCAGATGTTCGAACGGGTTCTGACCCTGTCCAAGGTGGACAAGACCCAGAGCGTCGCTGTGTTGAAGAGCGACTATTCCAATCCGCGCATCGTGCGTGCGGCGATGGACGCGGCGCAGCGGCTGGGCGCGAACGTCTACGGGGTCGAACTGCCGGCCTTCAACCACCCACGCGCCATGGGCATGGACATGACCGCCTATTGCGGCGACACGCCCCTGACCGGCAACCTCGCCGCCCAGCGCGCGCTGGAGGCGGCCGACCTGATCGTCGACACCATGATGCTGCTGCATTCGCCGGAACAGGAGCAGATCCTGAAGACCGGCACCCGCATCCTGCTGGCGGTGGAGCCGCCGGAGGTTCTGGCCCGCATCCTGCCGACGGAGGAGGACAAGATCCGTGTCAACGCCGCAGCGGAGCGGCTGAAGCGCGCCCGCTCCATCACCGTGACCTCCAAGGCCGGCAGCGATTTCCGCGCGACGCTCGGTCAGTATCCGACGGTGACGGAATACGGATTCGCCGACGAGCCCGGCCGCTGGGACCATTGGCCGAGCGGCTTCCTGTTCTCCTGGCCGGACGAGGGCAGCGCGGAAGGCACGCTGGTGCTCGACGTCGGCGATATCCTGCTGCCCTTCAAGACCTATGTGCGGGAGAAGGTGACGCTGGAGATCGAGGAGGGCTTCATCCGCCGCATTCATGGCGGGTTCGAGGCTGAGTACCTGCGCGACTACATGGCCTACTTCAAGGATCCGGAGGTCTACGGCATCTCCCACATCGGCTGGGGCCTGCAGCCGCGGGCGCAATGGACGGCGATGGGCCTGCACGACAAGAACGACGGCATGTGCATGGACGCGCGCGCCTTCTACGGCAACTTCCTGTTCTCCACCGGCCCGAACACCGAGGTCGGCGGCAGCCGCAAGACCCCCTGCCACATGGACATCCCGCTTCGCGGCTGCGACATCCTGCTGGACGGCGAACCGGTGGTGCTGGCCGGCGACGTGGTGGCGCCGGAGGCGTCCAGGGCATGAGGGGCGGCATGAGGGCGGAAGCCCGCCGCCCTTCCCTGCCCCCGCCGCCGCTGCTATCGTCCGCTACCCACCGGTCCACCGCATGTTGCCCCCGATGACCCAAGACCTGCTGCCCGAAGACGGCGCCGACGCTGGCCCCGGAGAAGCCGATTACGTCTTCTCCGACCAGATCGGACATCTGCTGCGGCGGGCCTATCAGCGGCACCTCGCCATCTTCCAGCGCAACGCCTGCGACCCGCAGCTGACCTCGGTGCAGTTCGTCACGCTCTGCGCCATCCGCGACAACGGGCCGAGTTCGCTGATCGAACTGGTGAAGTCCACCGCCATCGACCAGGCGACGATCCGCGGCATCGTCGACCGGCTGAAGGCGCGCGGGCTGATCCGCCAGACCTCCGACGCGCAGGACCGCCGCAAGGTCATCAACTGCCTCACCGACGAGGGGCGGCAACTGCTGGAGGACATGGTGCCCTGCGCCAAGCGGATCAGCGAGATGACCATGGGACAGCTGAACCCGGCGGAACGGCTGGCCGTCACCCACGTCCTGCAGAAGATGATCGCGCAGGACGGGGAGGAGTAACCCCCCGCAAGATGGTTTTCTGGCCAATTCACCCCGCTTGTACAGCGGGCATGCGGGACTCATCGCACCGGACGGACGCTTTATGGAAAAGACCATCGCGCTGCGGGTGAATGGCCGCGCCGTCTCGGTGACGGCGATGGCCGACACGCCGCTGCTCTACATCCTGCGCAACGATCTGGCCCTGAACGGGCCGAAATACGGCTGCGGGCTCGGCGAATGCGGGGCCTGCACCGTCATCCTCGACGGCGTCGCCGCGCGGTCCTGCGTGATCCCGCTGGCGGGGGCGGAGGGGCGCGAGGTTGTGACGCTGGAAGGGCTGGGCAGCAGCACCGCCCCGCACCCGGTCCAGCAGGCCTTCATCGACGAGCAGGCCGCCCAGTGCGGCTACTGCATGAACGGCATGATCATGACCGCCAAGGCGCTGCTCGACCGCAATCCGACCCCGACCATGGACGAGGTGCGCCGCGCCCTGTCCGGCAATTTGTGCCGCTGCGGCACCCATGTCGAAATCCTGCGCGCCGTCATGCGGGCCGCGCGGCTTCTCTCCTCCCCCGGAGCACAATATGACGACCATCCCGACGCCCAACCCGCAGTCCGAGCTGATGCCGACCCGTGCGGAGCTGATGGCGGCGACCGGCGTCCTGCTGATCGTTGACGAGATCCAGCCGCCCTCCGGCCTGGTCGCCAAGGGCGGCACCGCGACGCCGAAGCCGCCGGAAATCGCGCTGTTCCTGGCGGTGCGCGATGACGGGCAGGTCTTCGCCTTCAACGGCCATGTCGATCTCGGCACCGGCATCCAAACGGCGCTGACCCAGATCGTCGCGGAGGAGCTGGACCTGCGCATGGACCAGCTGCGCATGGTGCTGGGCGACACCGGCCGCGCACCCAACCAGGGCGCCACCATCGCCAGTGCCACCATCCAGATTTCCGCCGTCCCCCTGCGCAACGCCGCGGCGGAGGCGCGCCGATATCTGCTGGACCGCGCCGCCGCCCTGTTCGGCGTGTCGGCGGAAGAATTGCGCGTCGAAGAGGGCGTGGTGATCGCCCCGGAAACCGGCGGAATCGGCAACCGCCGCATCTCCTATGGCGAACTGGTGCGGGGCGAGCGGGTGGAGCTGCGCATCAGCGGCAAGGCCCCGCTGAAGGCGCGCGAGCAGTACAAGCTGGTCGGCAAGGGCGCGCCGCGCGTCGACATCCCGGCCAAGGCGACCGGCGAATTCTCGTATGTCCACGACCTGCGGCTGCCGGGGATGCTGCATGGCCGGGTGGTCCGCCCGCCCTATGCCGGCATCGACAGCGGCGAGTTCGTCGGCAACAGCCTGGAGAGCATCGACGAGGGCTCCATCGCCCACATTCCCGGCATCATCAAGGTGGTGGTGCTGCGCGACTTCGTCGGTGTGGTGGCGGAGCGCGAGGAGCAGGCGATCAAGGCCGCGCGCGAGCTGAAGATCACCTGGAAGCCCTGGACCCGCAAGCTGCCCGACCTGTCGAACCTCGCCCAGGCCCTGCGCGAGAATCCCAGCACGCCGCGCAAGGTGCTGGACAAGGGCGACGTCGATGCCGCGCTTGCCGCCGCCGACCAGCGGATGACGCGCACCTATGTCTGGCCCTACCAGATGCACGGCTCCATCGGCCCGTCCTGCGCCGTGGCCGATTGCAAAACGGACCATGCGACCGTCTGGTCCGGCACCCAGAACCCGCATCTGCTGTGCGCCGACCTCGCGTGGCTGCTGGAATGGCCGGAGGAGCGGATCGACGTGGTGCGGATGGAGGCCGCCGGCTGCTATGGCCGCAACTGCGCCGACGACGTGGCGGCGGATGCGCTGCTGTTGTCGCAGGCGGTCGGCCGTCCGGTGCGCGTCCAGCTGACCCGCGAGCAGGAGCATCTGTGGGAGCCGAAGGGCACGGCCCAGCTGATGGAGGTCGATGGCGGCATCAGCGCCGATGGCGGCATCGTCGCCTACGACTTCGCCACCAGCTATCCGTCGAACGGTGCGCCGACGCTGGCGCTGCTGCTGACCGGGCGGGTCGATCCGGTGGCTGCCGTTTTCGAAATGGGCGACCGCACCTCCATCCCTCCCTACGATTACGAGAACATGCGGGTGGTCATCAACGACATGGCCCCCATCGTCCGCGCCTCCTGGATGCGCGGGGTGTCGGCGATGCCCAACAGCTTCGCCCATGACAGCTACATCGACGAGCTGGCCTTCGCCGCCGGGGTCGATCCGGTGGAATTCCGCCTGCGCCACCTGCGCGAGGACGAACGCGCCGCCGACCTCATCCGTGCCGTCGCCGGCCGCGCCGGCTGGCAACCGCGCACCGCCCCGCAGCAGACCCCGCCGGACGGCGACGTGCTGCGCGGTCGCGGCTTCGCCTATGCCCGCTACATCCACAGCAAGTTCCCCGGCTTCGGCGCCGCCTGGGCGGCCTGGGTGGCGGACGTGGCGGTGGACCGCAAGACCGGCGAGATCGCGGTGACCCGCGTGGTCGTCGGCCATGACGCCGGCCAGATGATCAATCCCGACGGCGTGCGCCACCAGATCCACGGCAACGTCATCCAATCGACCAGCCGCGTGCTGAAGGAACAGGTGGAGTTCGAGGACTCGGTGGTCGCCGCCAAGGAATGGGGCGGTTATCCGATCATGACCTTCCCCGAGGTGCCGGACATCGACGTGCTGATGATGCCGCGCGAGAACGAGCCGCCGCTGGGATCGGGCGAATCCGCTTCCGTCCCCAGCGCGGCGGCCATCGCCAACGCCATCTTCGACGCCACCGGCATCCGCTTCCGCGAACTGCCGATCACCGCCGAACGTGTGCGCGAGGCGCTGAACGGCCCCTCCGAACCGGTCCCTCCCTCCCCGCCGGAAGCAGTGAAGCCGCGCAAGCGGGGGTGGAAGGCATGGCTCGGCGCCTCGCTGACCGGCTTATGCGGGGTGATGATTGGCATGGCGAGCAGCGCTCTGCCCTTCCGCGCCGAGATCGCCCCAGTGTCGCCGCCGTCGGCCGGGCTGTGGTCGTCCGCCACCATCGAACGCGGGCGGCAGCTGGCGGCGCTCGGCGACTGCGCGGTCTGCCACACTGTGGAGAACGGCGCGACCAACGCCGGCGGCCGGCCCTTCGAGACGCCGTTCGGCACGGTCTACAGCACCAACATCACGCCGGATCCGGACAGCGGGATCGGGCGCTGGTCCTTCGCCGCCTTCGACCGGGCGATGCGCGAGGGGATCAGCCGCGACGGCCGGCACCTCTACCCGGCCTTCCCCTACACCGCCTTCCGCAACATGACCGACGACGACATGCAGGCGCTCTACGCCTACATGATGACGCAGCCGGCAGTGCGCGGTGAGGTGCCGGCCAACACCATGCGCTTCCCCTTCAACCTGCGCCCGATGATGGCCGGCTGGAACACGCTGTTCCTCAACCGCGAGACCTACAAACCGGACCCGCAGAAGACTGCGGAGTGGAACCGCGGCAGCTATCTGGTCAACGGCCTCGGCCACTGCGCTGCCTGCCACAGCCCGCGCAATGCGCTGGGGGCGGAGAAGCTGGGCGACGCGTTCCTGGCCGGAGGCACGGTCGATGGCTGGGAGGCGCCGGCCCTGACGGCGCTATCCAAGGCGCCGAAGCCCTGGACGGAGGATGATCTGTTCACCTATCTGCGCACCGGCTTCTCCCAGCGTCACGGCGTCGCCGCCGGCCCGATGGCCGCGGTGGTGCACGAGCTGTCGACCGTGCCGGAAGCGGATGTGCGGGCGATGGCGGTCTATCTCGCCTCCCTGGGCAGCGATGTGGGCGGTGATGCGGTGGAAGCGCCTGCAGCCACCCCCGCCCCCGTCAGTTCCGCTAATGGAGAGCGCATCTTCAACGGCGCCTGCCAAGCCTGCCACAGTGACGGCAAAGGGCCGACGCTGTTCGGCGTCAGTCCGTCGATGGCGGTGAACAGCAATGTCCACAGCGACAGCCCCGACAATCTCGCGCGCGTCATCCTGCACGGCATCCAGAACCCGGCGACCCGCGACCTCGGCTATATGCCGGCCTTCCGCGACAGCCTGTCCGACCGCCAGATTGCGGACCTGATGGCGTATCTGCGCGGCCGCTTCGCACCGGACAAGGCGGCCTGGACCGACGTGGCGAACGCGGTAACGAGGGCGCGGGCCAATCCGGGGACGCATTGACGGGGAGGCAAGCGCTTTACATTGGCGCACAAATCGCCGCGAGGGGGAGGAGCGGCGGCCGCGCATTCGCTTGGTTGGAAGCGGCCGAGGAGAAAGCCGAAACCTGGTGTGGCTCAGAGACCCAGCCAAACGCCGTTTCACGCTTCCTGAACATTCAGCGATGGTGTGCGATCACCCAGATCGGCAAACTTATCCTCCCTGGCTGTAGGCCGACGCAAGGGTGACGTCCTGCGCCGGCGTGAGCACGTCATCGATGACGCTGGGGAGTGAAGCGGTCAGCGTCGCCAAGGGGAGGAGGTCATGTCGTTGCCGATGTGCCATCGCCGCTCTCATCCGCCGTTACGCGCCGGGTCGGGAATTCCAAACGACAAGGCTGACCAAACGTGGGTCGTCGGCGTGATCCACCAGCATGCGTCGGACCCGCTCCTGCCATAGGCTGCGGAACTGCGCCGCTTCGTCCGCTGTGGCCACGTCGGACAACACGCGCTGCAGAAGGCGAGGCATCGCTGGATCCACCGGAACGACACTCATGTCGAGTGTCGCCTGCAGGCCCGCCCCCGTGTCGGTGCGGACGAAGGCCATTGCGCCTTGCATGCCGACGCCGAAGGACAGGAGGTTCCGGCGGTCGAAGCGTCCAGCGATGCCTTTAAAGCCAGTGTCTTTCGTCGCTCCGGTCAGCAGCGTGGCGACGCTGGCCATCACGCCGGCCACACCCTCGTCGGCGGCCTCACGAACGGAGACTGCAACAGCCCCGCGTTCGGGCACTTCATCGGGATACAGCTTCTCCAATGACCGTACAGTCATCAGGTAAGATCCCGCGACGGTCGGACAGGAATGGCCGGCAAGCCGCACAGCGTCGGCATATCCGTAGTGAAGCAGGCCGCCCTCGGCCGCGCCGAGGAACTCGCTCAGCGGATCGCGCACAATGAGCCGCGGTGCCGCATCGTAGAATGATGGAAAGGTCATGGTCGGACCATGCCACGACAATGCCGGGTCCTGTTTGTGCTTGCGCAAACTCCGTGCCGTTCGGCGCGCATCGCCGCGAACGCTCCGCCCTTCCGTGATGGGGAACATTCGGCGTGGACGAGACATGCGGCCACCTGTGGCCAGGCTCACATCGGCGGCGGGCGGAGTTCGTTAGGGTCATGTCATCGAGACCACCCGCCGGATGCAGAGCACCGGCCTCACCAAGGAGACCGCAACATGATCCGCACCTCCCTGCTCGCCGGCTTCGCCACCTTGGCCCTGTTCGCCGCTCCCGCCATGGCGCAGAATGTGTCCAACCTGTCGAACACCGCGGCCGGCATCGGCAATGCCGCCACCCAGAACGTCACGACGTTGCAGCGTAGCGGCGGGCTGTTCGGCGGCCCGAACATGGCGAACGTTTCGAACCTCTCGGCCGGCGTCGGCAACACCGCCAGCCAAGGCGTGTTCGTCGGCCAGCGCAGCGGCGGGCTGTTCCCCGGCGGCTCGATGGCCAATGTATCGAACACTGCGGCGGGCATCGGCAACTCGGCGGCGCAGGGCGCGACGGTGCTCCAGCGCTCCGGTGGCCGGACGCCTTTTGGCCCTCCGAACGTCGCCAATGTGCAGAACCTCGCCGCCGGCATTGGTAACGTCGCCGGCCAAGGCGCCCTTGTTCGCCAGCGCTGAGTAGCGAATTATCCACCTCCCATCCCATGATCTTGGCCCCGCCTGGTTCATCCGGCGGGGTCGTTCTTTTGTCTTCCTCCGTCTGCGGCCGCGTTCCTCAAGACGAACGGATCGCAAATCCTTCCCGCTCTACAATGCCTGTCTGCCATCCGCCGTCCGACTGGCTAGAGCGGATTGATCGGCATCTGAATCGAGGGATTCCCACGAGCGATCATTTTTGATTCAAGCTTCGGACTGGTTGAAAGAGGCCGGTCTGGATGTCGAAAGCCCTATCTGTCGATTTTCGTCGGCGCGTGGTGAAGGCGGTTGCGGCTGGAGCCTATTGCCGGGCGGCAGCTGCGCGCTTTGAGGTCGGGGTTTCCTCGGCGATCCGCTGGGTTGCCAGTGCACGAACGCGCGGCGACCTGAGCCCGGACAAGCGCGGTGGCAATGTCCGCTCGCATCGGATCGACGAGCATCGGGACCTCATCCTTGGCTGGATCGTCGCGATTTTCGGTGGACTTTCCGACAGGATCGACCGTGCCGAGACGGGCTCGTGGACCCTCGTCACCCTTTTCGTCACGGTGCTGGCCGCGCTGACGGCGATGATCATGCCCCCTCCCAGCTTTTATTTCGGAATGCTTCCCGCCGCAGAGCCGCACGACAGACTTTGATTTGACGCAACAGGTCGGCAATGTCATGTTCGGCGGGTTTTTGCCGCTGATCTCGTTGACGCATGTCAACTGGAAGGGAAATCCGCTTGCCGGCGTAGGATGCTCCATCGCGTCCCTGATCCCCTGCGCGGTGCTCACCTGCAGTTGGGCGATGGAGGCGGACCTCCGCCCCGCCCTTGAGGGTGCCTCGGGCCATCGGCGCGTCCAGCGTGGCGCCGATGGTGCCGGTGGGTGGACACGCTATGATGCCGGTGGCCGTCAGGCGGACGCGGTCCGCAGCTGGTGGCCCAGGAAGAAGCGCAGCATCTCCGCCGTGGCGTCCGGACCCTGCGGGTCGGTGTAGGAGCCGGTGGGGCTCCCGCCCGCCCAGGCATGTCCGGCGCCATGGATGGCCCACTGCTCGCACAGCGTCCGGCCGGAAGGGTCGGTGTGCAGGGTTCGGCTGTAGGAACGCCGGCCGGGGGCTTCGCCATGTTGCACTTCAGTGCCGAGGCCGGCTGCGGCGGCCGTCGCGCGGGCCGCCACATGATCGCCGTTTCGCGGGTGGACGACGGTGTCGCGATCGCCGTGGAAGATGATGGTGGGGACCGGGTGGCCGGCACCTGCCCTTCCTGCTCTTGCCCCGCCTGTGGCTCCGCCGTCGCCCTGGCGCATGGCGGCGAGGGCAGAGGGAAGATCGTGCGCGGCGCCGGCAGGCAAGCCGGAATGCACGCCGACCGCCGCATAGAGGTCGGGATAGGCCTCCCCCATGATGGCCGCGGCGGCACCGCCGGCCGACAGCCCGGCGATGTAAACCCGGTTCGGGTCGATGGGGTGGTCGTGGATGATCCGGTGGGTGATCCCAGCCAGCAGGTCGGGCTCCCCTTGGCCGCGGCGCTGGTCTTCGGGTTTGAACCAGTTCCAGCAGCGCTGGGCGTTGGCCGAGGCCGGCTGTTCGGGGTAGGCGACATAAACGCCGTGCCGCTCGGCAAAGGCGTTCATCCTGGTCCCTGCGGAGAAATCGTCGGGCGACTGGGTGCAGCCGTGCAGCATCACCACCAGCGGACGCAGCCCGTCGCCGCGGTTTGCCGGCACATAGAGCTTATAGGCCCGCGTCCCCGCCGCCCCGCTGTGGGACGCCGTCGCGAAGGACGCGCCATCGGGCAGCGGTTCGGCGGGCGGGCGCGGCGCACCGGTTCCGCCTGGCAACCCCGTCGGCTGCAGGCGCGCGGCAAGGCCGCGCAGGGTCTCGCCCAGGCCGGTCCTCGCGCCCTTTCCTGACCGGCCTCCCGGCATCTTGCCGGCCGGTCGTGCGCGGTCCGGGGTGTCTCTGCGCGCCTGCGGTCCGGGAGCCGCATCGAGGTTCACGAACTCTCCCTCCAGCACCGTCGGGTCTGGCACGGTGGCCGGAGTTGCCGCAGGTTCGGCCGCGCCCTCTCCGCGCAGCAGACGCTGGACCAGACCGGTCGCTTCGGCGAGCCGGCCGGCCTGGGTCAGGCGGGCGACCTCGTCCATGCCGGGCGGAAAGCCGGTGGGGCGTGTTTGGGACATGTGGGTGCTTTCTCGGTTCGGGGATGACGCCGGCATCGGCTCTGCGGGACGCATCAGCGGATGCGGTCGGCGAGCGCCGCCTTGACGACGGACGGCGCATGGAGCGCGCCAAGTACGGTCAGCGAAGCGATGGTGGCGCGGGCAAGCTCGGGCGACACGTCCTGGGCGATGGCGGCAAGCCCTAGGACGCGGATATCCAGCATCCGCCCTTCGGCCTGCACGGCTTCCAGGTCGGCGCGGCTGAAATGGCGAAGGCCCAGATCGACGCTCTTTCGCGTCACCGATTGGCGGACCACGTCAGCGTGTTTGTCGACCTGATTGCGGATAGCGGTGCGGATGAAGTCGGTGCGGTTCGAATAAAACCCCTCTTCCACCAACAGGTCGATGTGACCCAGGTCGACGTAGCCGAGATTGATTGTGATCTTCTCGCTGTCACCGGCTTTCGGCCGCAGGTCTCGCGCCATGTCGCTCATGATGTTCCATCCGCATACCATCTGTCTGGATGGTAAATGGATGGTGGACGCCGACCGTTCAAGCCCGACCTCGATGTTTTCGGAAGCCGGACGGCACGCAACCCCCGTCACCGCGGGTGGCCTGACGCAGCGCAATAAAAAAGGGGAGCCCGAACGCTCCCCTTTTTCCGTCATTTCACGAGCGGGCAGCCGCTTGCCTTCGGGTCGATGTAGGCCTGCGTACCGGGGATCTTCTTGATGATCTTGAAGTAATCCCAGGCGTACTTGGATTCAGCAGGCGTCTTGATTTGCGCCAGATACATGTCGTCGAAGACGCGGCCGTTATCGGCGATCTTCGCCTCCTTCATCATCATGTCGGTGACCGGCATGCTGCGCATCTTGGCAGCCACCTTGTCGGCATCGTCGGTGCCGATTTCCTGCACGGCCTTCAGGTAATGGCGGACCGCCGAATACACGCCGGCCTGGTTCATCGACGGCTTGCGGCCGGTCCGTTCCTCGAACTTCTTCGACCAGGCGCGGGTCTCGTCGTTCATGTCCCAGTAAAAGGAGTTCGCCAGCATCAGCCCCTGCGAGGTCTCCAGCCCGAGCGCCTTGATGTCGTTGATGTTCAGCAGCAGGCCGGCCAAGGTCTGCCCACTCTGGGGAATGCCGAATTCGGCCGCCTGCTTGACGCCGTTGATGGTGTCGCCGCCGGCATTGGCGAAGGCGACGACATCGGCGCCGGATGCCTGAGCCTGAAGCAGGTAGGAGGAGAAGTCGGATGCGCCCAGCGGATGACGCACACTGCCCTTGATGGTCCCGCCGAGTTGCTTGACGGTGTCAGCCGCTTCGGCCTCCAGCGAATGGCCGAAGGCGTAATCGGCGGTGATGAAGAACCAGCTCTTCCTGCCCTGCTCGACCAGTGCGCGGGCGGTGGCAGAGGCGACGGCATGGTTGTCCCAGGTCCACTGGAAGCTGTAGGGGCTGCAATCCTTGCCCGTCAGGTCGGTCGAACCGGGACCGGACATCAGGAACAGGCGCTTCTTGTCCCGCGTGATTCCCTGCACGGCCAGCGCGGCGGCCGAATTCGGCACATCGGCGATCACGTCCACCTTTTCCGTATCGATCCACTGGCGGGCGAGGTTGGCAGCGATATCCGCCTTGTTCTGGTGGTCGCCGACGATGATCTCGATCTTCGTGCCGTTGATGGCGTTGCCGAACTCCTCTGCGGCCATCCTTGCGGCAACCGCCGATCCTTCGCCGTTGATGTCGGCATAGATGCCGGAGCGGTCGGACAGCATGCCGATCTTGATGACGTTGTCGGACATCTGGGCCTGGGCCTGGGTTGAGGCCGAACCCGCGGCCAGCGTGGCGAAGGCGACGCCGGCGAGAAGGAACTTGCGCATCTTTCACTCCCAATTCTGACAGTTCTTGGTGATTGGGGCGGTCGCCGGCGACGGCGCCGCCCGGAGGGTCGCGGGATGTGGACTCAATGGGTGGTATAGCCGCCGTCGACGGGAAGGACCGCGCCGGTGATCGATGCCGCGGCGTCGGAACAGAGGAAGGCGATGGCGGCGGCGACCTCCTCCGGGCCAATCAGCCGGCCGGTCGGCATCTTTTCCAGGAATACCGCCTTCAGGACCTGATCTTCGGGCAGGCCGGTGACCTGCGCCTGCTGGGCGATCTGCCGTTCGATGATCGGGGTCAGCACCGTGCCGGGACACACCGCGTTGCAGGTGATGCCGTGACCGGCGACCTCGATCGACACCGACTTGGTCAGGCCGATGATGCCGTGCTTGGCGGCGACATAGGCCGGCTTGTGCGGGGCGCCGACCATGCCCAGCACGGAGGCCGTGTTGACGATGCGCCCCCAGCCCCGCTCCCGCATCGCCGGCACAGCCGCCTTGATCGTGTGGAATGCGGCGCTGAGATTGACCGCCAGCAGCAGGTCCCACTTATCGTCGGGAAACTCGTGCAGGGCGGCGACATGCTGGACGCCGGCGTTGTTCACCAGGATGTCGATCGGTCCCAGCAGGTCAGCCGCCTCCGCCATCAGGGCGCGGGCCTCCTCCGGCCGGCTGAGATCGGCGCCTGAATAGACGATCCGGGCCCCGCTCCGCTCCGCGATCTCGGCACAGGTCCGGTCGATCTCCGCACGGTCGCCGAAGCCGTTGACCATCACATGGCAGCCCCGGCCGGCCAGTTCCCGCACGGTCGCCAGCCCGATTCCGCTGGTGGAACCGGTAACCACGGCGTTTCTGTTCTGCATCTATCGGTCCTTGATATGGGAAAATGGGGCGGCTCAGAACGCCACCTGATCGGCGCCCTTGAGGTGGAGCATGGCGCGCGCCTCTTCCGGAGTGGCGACCTCCAGCGACAGCTCCTCCAGGATGCGGCGGATCTTCGCCACCTGCTCGGCGCTGTTCCGCGCCAACCGGCCCTTGGCGAGATAGAGGCTGTCCTCAAGCCCAACCCGGACATTGCCGCCCATCACCGCGGCCATGGTCGTGAAGGGGATCTGATGGCGGCCGGCGGCCAGCACCGACCATTCGTAATCCTTGCCGAACAGGCGGTCGGCGGTTTCGCGCATGAAGACGAGGTTGCGCTCCTCCGCCCCGATGCCGCCCAGGATTCCGAAGATCGTCTGGATGAAGAGCGGCGTCTTCACCAGCCCGCGATCGAGGAAATGTGCAAGATTGTACAGGTGCCCGACGTCATAGCATTCGAACTCGAAGCGCGTGCCGCAGCCCTCGCCCAGGTGCTCCAGAATATAGGCGATGTCCCGGAAGGTGTTGCGGAAGATGAAGTCGTCGGTGCTGCGCAGATAGGGCTCTTCCCAGTCGTGCTTCCAGTTCTTGTACCGGTCGGCCAGGGGGAAGATGCCGAAGTTCATCGATCCCATGTTGAGCGAGCACATTTCCGGCTGTGCCTGCAGCGGGGCGGCAAGCCGTTCCTGAACCGTCATGTTGAGCGAGCCGCCGGTGGTGATGTTCAGCACCGCGTCGGTGGACTGCTTCAGCCGCGGCAGGAACTGCATGAACACCGCCGGATCCGGTGTCGGCTGGCCGGTGCGGGGATCGCGGGCGTGCAGGTGCAGGATCGCCGCCCCGGCCTCGGCCGCACCGACCCCCTGCTCGACGATCTCGTCGGGCGTGACCGGCAGGGCGTCCGACATGGTGGGCGTGTGGATCGAGCCCGTCAGCGCGCAGCTGATGATGACTTTCTTGCCTGATGCGGCCATGCAAGGCCCTCCTTGTGTGAGTCCGCCCGTCGGTGCTGCGGACGATTGAAGATTGAACGTCGCCGAGCGGCTGCGGTGGCGGCTACCGGCGTTCCAGGCCATCCAGCCGTTGAAGATGCGTGGCAAGGGTGGTGGTGACCTCCTCCCGCTGCGCGTCTGTCCAGGTCCGGAAACCCGCGCCTGCCTTCATGCCCAGCCGCCCCGACGCGACCAGATCGCGCAGAAGGGGCAGCGGACCGGGACTGCGGTCGAGATCGGGCAGGACATGCTCATGAACCGCGAGGGTCAGGTCGGTGCCGACAAGATCGGCATTCTCCAACGGTCCAAGCACGGCGAGCCGCCGGCCGAAACTCGCCTTGACCACGGCATCGACCGTTTCGGCATCGCACACGCCGTTCTGGACCAAGGCGATCGCCTCACGCCAGAGCGCGTGCTGCAGGCGATTGCCGATGAAACCGGGAACATCCTTGCGGACATGCACCGGCGTCTTTCCAATGGACGTCAGCAGGCCCATCATCGCGGTGATTGCGGCATCGCTGCTGTCCTTGGTCTGGATCACCTCGACCAGCGGGATCAGATAGGGCGGGTTCCACCAATGGGTGCCCATGGCGCGGGTCTTGTCGGAAAGCGGCTCCATGATCCGCGTGATCGGGATCACCGACGTGTTGCTGGCCAGAAGCGCATGGGGAGGCGCGGCCGCTTCGATGGCCGCGACGATGCGTTGTTTGAGGGCGAGGTCCTCCGGCACCGCCTCGATAACGATGTCGGCGCTGGCAACGGCGCCCGCCAGCGTTTCGTGAGGTTCGATCAGGTCGGCGACCGCGATGTCTTCCCCCAAAACCTGCAGATTGCGGCGGACATGGTCGGAAATAGCGGACCGGCGTTCGGCATCGGGTTCCTGGATGGCGACGCGATGTCCGGCGGCGGCAAAGGCCTGTGCGATCCCGTGTCCCATCAGTCCGCCGCCGATGATCGCGATGCGCTGGTTTGTCATGGCGCGTGCATATCCCCCCTTGCCTGACCTGAAGCCTGTGCCCCACCACCCTTTTCCTGCCAAGGCCCATAGGATCGGGAGGCGGATTGTCAGGGTGGCGCGCATTTTGGAAAGGATGGTTAGCAACGCGCGTGCCACACAGGTAACTGCTTGAAAGAAAAGAATATGTGTTAAGCGGCGCTCAACATGCGGCGGAGCAGGATTTAGCGATCGCTGACAGTCGACTGGCGCAAGGGGCGGAACACCGCTGCAAATCGGCACTTTCGCCGTGTTCACTTTTCTGACAGACAATGTACGATATATTGACAATCAGTGACACGAAGGAGCGTGGCATGCAGAAGGATCCGGCCGGTCATTTCGCTGCGGCACGTGCGCTGATGGTGATGATCGATGAGATGATCGACGGCGCCATACTGGTCGATCAGGATGCGCGCCTCGTCTGGTCAAACGACAAGCATGTCTGGTTCAGCGACAAACAGATTGCGATGCTTGGCTTCCGGTCGCCGACGGACGCAATCGGCCAGCCGGTGGAACGCATCATTCCACACAGCCGGATGCGCGAGGTGGTGGAAACCGGCCGGTCGCTGCCGCTCGACATCATGCGCTATGGCGAGCACACACTGCTGGTCAGCCGCCTGCCCCTGCGCGATGAGCAGGGACAGGTCATCGGCGCCCTCGCCTTCGCCCTGAAGAACAGCCTGACGTATCTTCGGCCCATCGCCGACCGTTTCAACAAGCTGCAGTCGCGCCTGACCCGCGTGGAGCAGGAGTTGGCGGCGAGCCGGGCCTCCCAATACACGGTCGAGAACCTGATCGGCTTCAGCCAGCCGATGCTTCAGGTCAAGCGGCTGGTGCGCAGGGCCGGCCAAATCCGCTCAGCGGTCCTGCTGCTTGGCGAAACCGGGACCGGCAAGGAACTGGCGGCTCAGTCGATCCATGCCTCCTCGGATCGCGCCCACCGCCCGTTCGTCGCCGTCAATACCGCCGCAATTCCGGAAAATCTTCTGGAAGCGGAGTTCTTCGGCGTCGCACCGGGGGCATACACGGGCGCCGCCCGCCAGCCGCGCCCCGGCAAGTTCCAGCTTGCCCATGGCGGAACGCTGTTCCTCGACGAGATCGGCGACATGCCACTCCCGCTGCAGGCGAAACTGCTGCGCGCCCTGCAGGAACGCGAGGTCGAGCCGCTCGGGTCTAATCAGATCATCAAGGTCGATGTCCGCATCATCGCAGCAACCAGCCGTCCCCTGGCCGAGATGGTGCGCAGCGGCGCCTTCCGATCGGATCTGTACTACCGGCTCAATGTCTTTCCGATACAGCTGCCGGCGCTCCGTGACCGCAAGGACGACCTGGAGATCCTGGCCCCCCTGTTCTCGGAGAAGATCGCCATCAGTCTCGATCAGCCGATGCGCGAGTTCACGCCTGCGGCGCTGGATGCGTTGCGACAGCATGACTGGCCCGGCAATGTCCGTGAATTGGCCAACGTCATCGAACAGGTCTATGTGCGCACCGAAGGTGAACGCATCAGGGCCGAGGATTTCGCGGACATCCTTCCGAGCACCGCGATCGAGCCCCCTGCCCCACCCGACCGAAAGCGGTCCCTGACCGCCGCCATGGACGAGTTGGAACGGTCGCTCATTCTGGAAGCCCTGGAGGATTGCCGGGGTAACAAGCTCGAAGCCGCCCGGAGGCTCGGCCTATCGCGCACAAACCTTTACGCCAAACTGCGCAAACACGGCATTGCGTCTCATTCAGACGACTGATGCCAGCCTACTGACCGCGGCCAGCATCCGGGCGTCGACGGACGGACGCGGCCGTTGGACGGTCGGACGAGACCTAACAGGGCACACCGCTCAGTGCCCTGCCGCCCCCGCCGCAGTCCTTCGGGCGACCATGGCACGGATGCGGTCCTTGGTGTGCTCATCCAGCGGATTGTAGACCAGCAGCCCCAGGTCCGGACGGCCATCGACGGCAAACCCGGAAAATTCCATCTCGATGCTGCCGAGTTCGGGATGCTGGAGGCGCTTGATCCCCTCGCTCGGCGCATAGACGTCGTTCTCCTTCCAGAACCGGGCGAAATCCGCGCTGGCCCGGCACAATTCGTCGACGAGGTCGGCAATCTCCTTCACCGCTCCGGCGCGGGCGGCATCGACACGAAAGGCGCCGACCAGGAACCGCGCCATGCCTTCCCAATCCTTCTGCTTGGCCCGGATCGCCGGATTGCAGAACACTAGCCGCAGGATGTTGCGCCGGTCGGGGGGAAGCGTGGCGTAATCGGTCAGAACGACAGCGGCGGCCTGATTCCAGGCCAGCACGTCCCAGGTCGCCGTCTTGATGAAGGCGGGACAGGCATCGAACGCATCCAGCAGCCGTTGCAGACGCGGACTGACGCCGTCCGCCGGCCTGTACCGCATCTCCGGCGGGCGGCCGAGCGCCAGAATGAACAGATGCTCCCGTTCCAGATCGGTCAGCATCAGGCTCCCGGCGATCCGGTCCAGCACGTCGGCCGAAGGCGCCCCTCCCCGCCCCTGTTCCAGCCACGTGTACCAGGTCGGGCTGATGTTGGCCCGTTGCGCCACCTCTTCCCGGCGCAGTCCCGGCGTGCGGCGCCGACCCGTGAAGCCGAAGGCCGCCGGATCGAGCCGCGTGCGCCGGTCCCGCAAAAAGCCGGCGAGCGTGTTGGCCTTGTCGGCCTGTTTGGCCTCGGTCTGCATCGGCGATCCTGGTAGCGGTTATACTAGGAAAACGTCACTACTTTAACAGGATATCGCGAAGCGTCACAGTGGGGGTGACGAAATTGGAACGGTGATTTCCCCATGCGTATTTTCCTCACCGGCGCCACCGGCTTCATCGGCCGGGCGGTGCTGTCCGAACTTCTCCAGGCCGGCCATCAGGTCATCGGCATGACCCGCTCCGCCGACGGCGCCCGCGCGTTGGAAGCCGTCGGGGCCGAGCCGCACCATGGCACGCTGGAGGACCCGGCGAGCGTCCGAAGCGGCGCTGAAAGGGCCGACGCGGTGATCCACACCGCCTTCGACCACGACTTCTCGCGCTTTGTCGAGAATTGCGAAAAGGACCGCCGGGTGATCGGTGCGCTTGGCGAGGTGCTGAAGGGGTCCCGGCGCCCGTTGCTGATCACGTCCGGGGTCGGCATCGGCGGTGCCGGCCATGGCCGGCTCGCGCGGGAGGATGTCTTCGATGACTCCCACCCCAATCCGCGCATCGCGTCGGAGCGGGCGGGCAACGAGCTGCTGGATGCCGGCGTCAATGTCGCGGTGATGCGGCTGCCGCAGGTCCACAACACCGAGAAGCAGGGGCTGATCACCCCGCTGATCGCAATCTTCCGCGAAAAGGGGGCCGCAGCCTACATCGGCGACGGGCGCAACCGCTGGTCCGCCGGTCATCTCAGCGACGTGGCCCGCCTGTATCGGCTGGCCATCGAGAAGGCGGAACCCGGCGCCCGCTATCACGCGGTCGGCGAGGAAGGCGTCGAGACCCGCGCGATCGTCGAAGCACTGGCGCGCGGCCTGAAGATCCCCGCAGTCTCCATCCCGCAGGACAAAGCGGCGGAGTCCTTCGGCTGGATGGCGATCTTCGCGGGCCTCGACATGGCGGCATCCAGCGCCCTGACGCAGGCGACGCTCGGTTGGCAACCGCAAGGCCCCAGCCTGATCGCAGACCTGGAGGCGATGCGATACCCATGAGCGGAGGAGTCAGCCGTCACCCTTGAGATAGGCGCGCGGCGATGATCCCAATACCCGCTTGAACATCGCAGTGAAGGCAGCGGGGTTGTCATAGCCGAGGTCGAGCGCGACGGCGGTGACGCTCTCCCCCGCCACCAGCCGCGG
The DNA here is from genome assembly GCF_003116065.1 of Azospirillum sp. TSO5. Lineage (NCBI taxonomy): Bacteria > Pseudomonadati > Pseudomonadota > Alphaproteobacteria > Rhodospirillales > Azospirillaceae > Azospirillum > Azospirillum sp. TSO5. The sequence goes on from NZ_LGQY01000117.1 coordinate 70,307, forward strand.
CAGCGCGGCGGCAAGGCAGGCCTGCTGTCGCCACTCCAGGAAGCTCAGCCCGGTTTCCCGCCGGAACAGTCGGGTGAAGGCGCGCCGGCTGACCCCCAGCCCGTCGCACCATTGCTCGATCGTCTCATGCACCGCCGGCCGCCGAAGAAAGCGCCGGCAGCGCTCGGCCAGGGCCGGGTTCGTCGGGAAGGGCACGGTCAGCGGCTGGGCCGGCAGATGCTGCATCTCGTAGCGGATCAGCGCCATCACCGCGCCGTCATGGCTGTCGGGGTCATAATCGGCCGGGACATCCACGGCGCGGGAAATCAGGCTGCGGATGAAGGGAGACAACCCGACGACCTGACAGCGGTCCGGCATGCCGCCGGTCAGGTCCGGATCAAGGTAGAGGCTCTGGGTGGTCACCGCCCCGATCATGCGGACCTCGTGCATGATGCCGGGCGGGATCCACAGGCCGAAGTCCGGCGGTACCACCCACCGGCCTTGTGGCGTCGACATGATCAACACCCCGGTGATGCCGGAGATCAGCTGCCCGCGCCGGTGCCGGTGGAGCGGCAGCGTGCCGCCGTCCGGATAATCATGGGTGGTGGCGAGCAGTGGCCGCTGGACGGCATCGATCTCGTCGACGCGGACATTTCTGACCATGGCCCGATCTCGTAGGAAACTGGCCTGACCGCGGTGGCAGGCCTTCTCCGCCGACCGTAGGCTTACGGTGCATTCAACGCAACATGCCGGGCGATCCCGGACCGCCCCCTTCATTGAGGGATGGTCCGGACCTAACGCCTGAGGCGGAGAGAAGAGGGCATGCCCCCGTGACCGACACCACCATGAGCCGGTCCCGCACCGGTTCGACGGCCTTTTCCATTCTGGCCGCGATCAGCGCCTGCCACCTGCTCAACGACATGATCCAGTCGCTGCTGCCGGCGGTCTATCCGATCCTGAAGGACGAGTTCGGCCTCAGCTTCGCCCAACTCGGCCTGCTGACCTTCGTCTATCAGGTCACGGCATCGCTTCTACAGCCGCTGGTCGGCCTGTTCACCGACCGCAAACCGATGCCCTATTCGCTGGTCTTCGGCATGGGCTCCACCCTGCTCGGGCTTCTCACCCTGGCCTGGGCGCCCGGCTATCCGGCGCTGCTGGCCGGCGGGATGCTGCTGGGCTTCGGGTCGTCCGTCTTCCATCCGGAAGCGTCCCGCATTGCGCGCCAAGCCTCCGGCGGCGCCCATGGGCTGGCCCAATCGCTGTTCCAGGTCGGCGGCAATCTCGGCTCCTCGCTCGGTCCGTTGCTGGCGGCCTTCGTCATCCTGCCCCACGGCCAGGGCAGCCTCAGCTGGTTCGCCATCGCCGCCCTTGCCGGCATGGTGGTCATGGTCCGGCTGGGAAGCTGGCAGCGGCTGAACGCCAAGCCCCGTGCGAGCGGCAGGCAGTCGGCGCATCGATCCGAACTGCCGGCCGGAAAAGTCGCACGGGCGGTCGGCATCCTGATCGCGCTGATCGTCTCCAAATACGTCTATCTGGCCAGCATCACCAGCTACTACATCTTCTACCTGATCGACCGCTTCGGGTTGTCCACCGGCGACGCCCAGCTCTGCCTGTTCGTCTTTCTGGCGGCCGTCGCGGCGGGAACGGTGATCGGCGGTCCGGTTGGCGACCGGATCGGCCGCAAGACGGTGATCTGGGTCTCGATCCTCGGGATCCTGCCCTTCACCCTGGCCCTGCCCTATGTCGGCCTGACGGCGACGGTGGTTCTCAGCGCCGTGATCGGGCTGGCCCTGGCATCGGCCTTTCCCGCCATCGTGGTCTATGCGCAGGAACTGCTGCCCGGCCGGGTCGGTCTGGTGTCGGGCCTGTTCTTCGGGCTGGCCTTCGGCGTCGCCGGCATCGGTGCGGCAGGGCTCGGCATCGTCGCGGACTGGCGCGGCATCGGCTTCGTCTATTCCGCCTGCTCGTTCCTTCCGCTCCTGGGGCTGCTGACCGTCTTCCTGCCGAATGTGGAGCGGCGATAGCCTGCGGGGATGGTGATGGGCCAAGCGGCCCTACGGCAAAAAGCCCGCGCTCCTGATCGGAGGCGGGCTTTTTCCTGGCCTGCTGCGGCAGGTCGGCAGGTTACTCCTCCGGATCCAACATGAAATGCCGGACCTTGTGCCGGTTTTCGATCAGTTCATCGATGGTCGGTTCATTGCGCATCGCCCGTCCGATGGCGATCTTGGTCGCCTCGTAATTGGTGCGGTAGAGATCGGCGCGATCGAGGTTCGGGTCGGTGGGGCAGCGGGGATCGATCCAGACCATCACCAGGATGCACAGGTCGTTGATCCCGTCGCGCGGCAGAACGCCTTCGATGACGCAGTCCAGCACCGCGTCGGCGGTGGCGGCCTGAACGACGCCGCCGAACAGGTCGACATAGGCGCTGGACTTCATCGTCACCTTGGACACCATCATGGTGGCTGGACGAACCATCTGGTTGCAATCCCGCACGGCGAACATGCGGGTGTGGCCGGCGGTCTGCCCCATCATGGTGGCGAACGCGTGGCCGGCCGGACCATCGACCGAACCGATCACGATCTCCGGCATGGCGTCGGTGAACTGGCCCTCCTTGGCGAAGACGGTGGCTTCACCGACACGGAACAGCGGATTGGTCATGGGATCATCGTTCTCTTGATATGGGTGACGTTGCCGGTCAACCGGTGCGGATGCCGTCCAGCAGCCGGCCGGTCCGGCCGGGGCTCGACGCGATGCCCTGCATGTGTGCTGACGAGTCCATCGGTGACCACGATCATCGCGAGGCTGAAGACGGCCGTCCCACACGCGTGCGCGTTCGGGACGGATCGCCTCCACGAGTGGTGCGGGAAAGGGGGCGCTGCCACCGCCGTCGAGGGCGGTGGCGCGGCTGCCGATCAAAGCTTGCCGGTGACCCAGTAATCGACCCGAGCCTTGTTGTTCTTGATGTAATTGTCGACCGCCTGCTCGTAGCTGGTCTGCCGGGCTTCCTGCATCATCGCTTCCAGATCGCCGATCGGCAGGACCATCCGGTTCAGGAACTCGAAGATTTCCGGATGATCCTGGTAGAAGCCTTTGCGGACGATGGCGTTCACGCTCTCCAGTCCGCCCAGCGCGCCCTTCGGATCGTCCAGGTAGCGCAGCTTCCAATTGGCGAACATCCAGTGCGGGCTCCAGCTCGTCACGACGATCCACTCGTTGCGCTTCATGGCGCGCTCCAGAGCGGCAAGCATCGCGGCGTCGCTGGCCGACACCAGCTGCAGGCCCTTCAGATCATAGGTCTTCAGCGCCTTTTCGGACGCCTGCATCAACCCCGATCCCGGATCGATGCCCTGGATCTTGCCGCCCAGCTTCTGCTGCACTTCCGGCTTCTTGAGATCCTCGATGGATTTGACCTGATCGACGGGGATGTAGTCCGGCACCACCCAGCCCAGGCGGGCACGGGTGTAGAGCGGGCCGAGGTCGACCACGTCCTTGCCGACCTTGTCGAGATAGGGCTTGTGGGTCAGCGGCTGCCACGACATCAGCATGGCGTCCAGCTTGCCGCTGGCGATGCCCTGATACTGGATGCCGATGTCGGCCATGGTCAGCTCGACCTTATAACCGTACCGCTCCTCGATCACGGCTTTGGCCAGCTTCGTCACCGCCTCTGCGTCGGACCAGGCGGTCCAGCCGATGTTGATGGACTTCTCGGCGGCCTGCGCCGGGGCGGCGATCACGCCGGTCCCCAGACCGACCGTCATGGCCGCCGAAAGCAGCATGCCCAAGGCTTTACCGAAGATTTTCATCAAGAAGCCTCCTCTTATCGTTTGTTTGTTTGGACCCGTTTGGCCGGACGGCCCGGCGTCGCCGTGCCGAAAGTTGCAGCGGACGCGAGCAGGTGGCCCGGAAGATCACCTCCGTTCTACCGGGGAACGCGCTCGGATGATGGCTCCGGATCGAATGCATGATCCGCCGGCCACCTTCCGGGATCGACGCGGAAAGCCGTTTCCAACCAACGGGATCGTTGTTGGCATCAGTGCTGATTGAGGAAGAATGCCGGCCCCGAAAGCAAAAAACCTTCATCAGAGCGGCAATTCGTATCGGATTTGCGACAGCTTCGTACGAACCCGGCCCTGCCGGCGAATGTTGCCCGGCTTACAGGCGGCAGCCGTTGTTCTTGGATAATCGCGGCATGTCGCAAAACGACTGTTGCCGAAGTCCGGCTTGCGCAAAAAGACAGGTACGTCTGTCGGCCTTTTTAAAGTTGATGTCGCATTCCAGAACGCGACACGCCGCGGCGGGCGGCAGGCTGTGTGTCGTGGAATCGAAAATGGCAACAGCCCGGTCAAGGCTGAACGGTTCCAAGAACGCACGGCCCCACTCCCGCAGAAGGTCAACCGCCATGTCGTCCGAGATTTCCATAGAAGCCCTGCTGACCCGCCGCAAGAAGGGGCACAGCCTGGAAGCCCCGTTCTATACCAGCGAGGAGATCTTCAAGCTGGACATGGAGATCATCTTCGGCCGCCATTGGCTGCACGTGGGCGTCGAGCCGGACGTGGCGGAACCGGGCGACGTGATGGTGGTGGACATCGGCAAGACCTCCGTCATCGTCATGCGCGACGACGACATGGAGCTGCGGGCCTTTCACAATGTCTGCCGCCACCGCGGCGCGCGCATCATCCTCCAGGAGAAGACCTCGGTCGGCAATCTGGTCTGCAGCTATCACCAGTGGACCTACGGCCAGGACGGCGAGCTTCTGTTCGCCGAGCATATGGGCAGTGATTTCGATCGCAAATGCCGGAACCTGAAAAAGGTGCACATCCGGTCGGTCGGCGGCCTGATCTTCATCTGTTTGGCGGAGGAAGCGCCGGACGACATCGACCGCATGGCGGCGGCCATCGAGCCCTACATCCTTCCGCACGATCTGAAGAACTGCAAGGTCGCCAAGACGGTGGACCTGATCGAGAAGGGCAATTGGAAGCTCACGATGGAGAACAATCGTGAATGCTACCACTGCGTCAGCAACCATCCGGAACTGACCATCCCACTGTTCGAATACGGCTTCGGCTTCGCCCCCGACGGCACCAACCCGAAGCGGATGGAACATGCCGCCAAGTACGAGGCGCTGGTGCAGTCCTGCCACACCGGTTGGGAAGCGGCCGGCTTCCCCAGCCGCGAGGTCGATCGCCTGACCGACACCACCGGCTTCCGCGCCGAACGCCTGCCGCTGGACGGCGCCGGCGAGGCCCACACCAAGGATACGCGGAGCGCTTCCAAGAAGCTGCTGGGGTCGATCACTGAGCGCAAGCTGGGCGCCCTGTCCTTCTGGACCCAACCGAATTCCTGGAACCACTTCATGAGCGACCACATCGTCACCTTTTCGGTGTTCCCGCTCGGTCCCGACCGCAACCTGCTGCGTACCCGCTGGCTGGTCCACAAGGACGCGGTCGAGGGCGTCGACTATGACCTGAACCGCCTGACGGAGGTGTGGGAGGCAACCAACCAGCAGGATGCCGATCTGGTCGAGATCTCGCACAACGGCGCCCTCAGCCCCGCCTACGAGCCGGGTCCCTATTCGCCCTACACCGAGCCGCTCGTGGAGAAGTTCACGGAATGGTACGTCGGCCGCATGGCCGAGCATCTGCTGGGCAAGCAGGCGCCGATGGGCGTCGCCGCCGAATGACGCGACGCCAGGGCGATCCCGGCCGGCAAACCGCCGGGATCGCCCGCTGGTCCCGGTTCAGGGTTCGAAGCTCGGGGTTCAGGGCTCAAGGAGAGAGATGACGATGCAGCAGGATGCGGCTCCGCCTCCGGTCCGGGATTGGGATCCCGAAATCGACGACACGCTGGTGTGCCGGGCGGTGCGGGACGAGACGCATGACGTGAAGACCTTCGTCTTCGCGCCACGGCGCCCCTGCCTGTTCCGGTTCAAGCCGGGTCAGTTCATCACGCTGGAGCTGCCCATCGGCGGCGAAACCATTCACCGGAGCTACACCGTCTCCTCCTCCGCCGCGCGGCCGCACCGGCTCTCCATCACCGTCAAGCGCGTGCCCGGCGGTCCGGTGTCGAACTGGCTGCACGACACGCTGAAGCCCGGCGATACGATCCGCGCGGTCGGTCCGCTCGGCGAATTCACGCCGGGGGAGTCCGAGACACCGCGCAAGTTCCTGTTCCTGTCCGGCGGCAGCGGCGTCACGCCCCTGATGTCGATGACCCGGACCTTCGACGATCTGGGGGAGGATCACGACATCGTCTTCGTCCATGCCGCCCGGACGCCTGCCGACATCGTCTTCCGTCGCGAACTGGACGCGCTGACCGGCCCCGGCCGCCGCCTGCGCGTCGCCCATGTGTGCGAAGGCATCGGCACCGAGGCCCATTGGGCCGGCTTCACCGGTCGGCTGTCGCTGCCGATGCTCGGGCTGATCGCCCCGGACTTCATGGAGCGGGAGGTCTATGTCTGCGGCCCCGGCCCCTTCATGAAGGCGGTGCGCGCCTTTCTGGAGCAGGGCGGCTTCGACATGGGCCGCTACCACCAGGAAAGCTTCAATTTCGAGGAGCTCTCGGCCGAACTTGCCGCGGCAGAGCCGCCGGGGCGATCCGCACCGGTCCAGGAGGCAGCGCCCACGGACGGCTTCCGCGTGGAATTCGCGAAAACCGGCAGGGTCTTCGCCTGCCCGCCCGACATGGCCGTGGCGGATGCGGCATCGGCCGCCGACATCCGGGTTCCGACATCCTGCTCACGCGGGATGTGCGGAACCTGCAAGACGAAGTTGATCTCCGGTACGGTGGAAATGAACCACACCGGCGGCATCCGTAAACGTGAAATCGACCAGGGGTTGATCCTGCTCTGCTGCAGCCGCCCGACCAGTGATCTGGTGATAGAGCGTTAGAATTATCGCCAACGAATTGTCTTCCGGAGGGCGAGCCGTTGACGCTAGCATCCCGAAGGACGGATCACGGCCGTCAGGCTGGGACCGTGGGACTGGGAGGGTATCCTGGTGGGGAAGACAGTGGAATATCGCCGTTTCGGCGGTAGCGGTCCCGCACCCCGGCAGGAGGAACGCGCGCTGTTGTCGGTCGGGTTCATCCTGACCAACAATTTCACGCTGACGGCGCTCGCCCCCTTCATCGACGCCCTGCGGCTGGCGGCCGACGAGGGCGACCGGTCGCGCCAGATCCGGTGCCGCTGGACCATCATGGGATCGCGGGCCGAGCCGGTGATGTCCAGCTGCGGCATCGGCGTCGCCCGCTGGGAACCGCTGACCGATCCCCGCCGCTTCGACTATGTCGTCGTGGTGGGCGGACTGCTGCACGCCGGCCCGCAGCTGGACGACGAGACGCTGGCCTATCTGCGCGCCGCGGCATCCTACGGCGTGACCCTGGTCGGCGTGTGCACCGGCAGCTTCGTGCTGAGCCGCATCGGCCTGATGAAGAACCGGCGCTGCTGCGTCAGCTGGTATCATCACCGCGATTTCATCGAGGAATTTCCCGATCTGGTGCCGGTGGCCGACCAGCTCTACGTGGTGGACCGCGACCGCATCACCTGTTCGGGCGGCGCCGGAGTGGCGGATTTGGCCGCCTTCCTGATCGAGCGCCATCTGGGCCGCGCCACCGCCCAGAAAACCATGCACATCCTGCTGATCGACAAGGCGCGTCCCGCCAGCCAGTCGCAACCGCAGCCGCCGACGGTGGTGGAGATCACCAACGACCGTGTCCGCCGCGCCTTGCTGCTGATGGAGCAGCACATCAGCGACCCGCTGTCGGTGGAGGAGATCGTCCGCCGCCTGAACGTCAGCACCCGGCAATTCGAACGGCTGTTCCGGCTGGCCGTCGGCACCAGCCCGGCCACCTACTACCGGACGCTGCGCCTGCGCTATGGCCACTGGCTGCTGCGCAACACCAAGCGGTCGGTCACCGCAATCGCGAACGAGGCCGGCTTCGCCGACTGCGCCCATTTCTCCCGCCAGTTCCGCGAACTGTTCGGCATATCGCCGTCCGAGGTGCGCCGCACCGCCGAACCGGATGCGGAGGCCGATCCGCATCTCTCGCCTCTCGCCGCTTTCCGGCGCACGAACGGCGACTCCCTGCTGCCCGACCGCCGCCTGTTCGAAGACCAGGCGCCGATGGCCCAAGGGGGTGTGGTAACGGACTGAAGGGGGTGCCACCACTCCCAATTTGCCTAAGGAATTCAGATATTTGAGGGACCGGCATCGCGTCGTACCGATCCTGTCGCAAAAAGGTAATTCCCGGTCGCGGGGGGCAACGCGACAATCGCGCCGATGGTGAATTCTTGGCAGGCTCAATACTGGGGATCGTTCCTGCCATGTCCTCACCCGCCGAAGCCCTTCTGAAGCCTCTGCAGATCAAGCATTTGACGATCCGTAACCGCGTGATGAGCACCAGCCACGCGCCGGGCTACGGGTCCGAAGGCAAGCCGAAGGAACGCTATCAGCTCTACCACGAGGAAAAGGCCAAAGGCGGCATCGGCCTGACGATGTTCGGCGGCTCCTCCTCCGTCGCGGTGGACAGCCCGGCGGCGCCGTGGAACCAGATTTCCGTCGCAGACGACAGCGTCATTCCCTTCTTCCGCGAATTCTCCGACCGGGTGCACCGCCATGGCGCGGCGCTGATGATCCAGCTGACCCACATGGGCCGGCGCACCCGCTGGGACACCGAGAACTGGCTGCCCACCGTCTCCGCCTCGGCCGCCCGCGAACCGGCGCACCGCAACACGCCGAAGGAGATGGAGGATTTCGATTTCAAGCGGATCATCGCAAGCTACGCCGCCGCCGCCCGCCGCTGCAAGGAAGGCGGGCTGGACGGTTTCGAGCTGTCGGCCGCCCACGGTCACCTGATCGACCAGTTCTGGAGCCCCTCGGTCAACCGGCGCACCGACAAGTATGGCGGCAGCCTGGAAAACCGCATGCGCTTCGGCATCGAGGTGTTCGAGGCGATCCGCGCCGAGGTCGGGGACGACTACATCGTCGGCATGCGCATGTCGGGTGACGAGCTGATCGACGACGGCCTCAGCCACGAGGACTGCATCGCCATCGCCCGCACTTATGCCGAACGCGGGCTGATCGATTTCGTTAATGTATTGGGCGGACAGGCGCGCGATCATTTGGCCCACGCCATCTCGCTGCCCAACATGTCCTTCCCGGTCGCCCCCTTCCTGCATCTGGCCAGCGGCATCAAGCGCGAGGCCGGCATTCCCGTCTTCCATGCCCAGCGCGTGACCGACCTCGCCACCGCCGCCCGCGCGGTGGAGGAAGGCCATGTCGACATGGTCGCCATGACCCGCGCCCACATCGCCGACCCCTATCTGGTGCGCAAGCTGATGGAAGGGCGGCTGGACGACGTGCGCCAGTGCGTCGGCGCCGGCTATTGCATCGACCGCATCTATGTCGGCGGCGACGCGCTGTGCATCCAGAATGCGGCCACCGGGCGCGAAAGCACCATGCCGCATGTGATCCCGAAGGCGGAGCGCAAGCGCCGCGTGGTCGTGGTCGGCGGTGGCCCCGGCGGCCTGGAAGCCGCCCGCGTCTGCGCCGAGCGCGGCCATACGGTCGTCCTCCTCGAACGCAATGCCGCCCCCGGCGGCCAGATCGGCATCGCCGCCAAGGCGACCTGGCGCGAAGCGATGAGCGGCATCACCCGCTGGCTGTCCCAGCAGGTCACCAAGCTGGGCGTCGATGTCCGCCTGGGCGTGGAGGCCGACCGCGCCGCCGTCGAGGCCGAGACCCCCGATGTGGTGATCCTCGCCACTGGCGGCCGGCCCAACCGCGGCGACTTCAAGGGCGCCGATCTGGCGGTGTCGACCTGGGATGTCCTGACCGGGGCGGTGGAGCCGACGGGAACGGTCCTGATGTATGACGGCACCGGCCAGCATCACGGCGCGTCCTGCGCCGAATTCATGGCCAAGCGCGGCGCTCTGGTGGAGATCGCCACCCCCGACCGCATGATCGCGGAGGAGGTCGGCACCACCAACCAGCCGATCCACCTGCGCGAGCTGTACAAGCTGAACGTAGTGATGACCACCAACCAACAGCTCGTGGAAATCTACCCGGAGGGCAACCGCCGCGTCGCCGTCCTGCGCAACGAATACACCCATGAGGAAGAGGAGCGGCTGGTCGACCAGATCGTGGTGGAGCTGGGAACGCTGCCCAACGACGGCCTCTATTTCGATCTGAAGGACCAGTCGCTGAACCGCGGCGAAACCGATCTCGACAGCCTGATCGCCGGCCGGCCGCAACCGGTGCAGGCCAACGGCCATGGCGGCTACACGCTGCATCGCATCGGCGATGCGGTGGCCGGCCGCAACATCCACGCCGCCATCTACGACGCCGCACGTCTTTGCAAGGACATCTGACGACCGCCCATCTGCCCCCGCCAAGCGACAGGAGCCGTCCGACGTGATCGCTACAGCTCTCACCACCGTCGTCCTTGCCGTCCTCGCCATCGGCGCGGCATTGGCCGCCTGGCAGTCGCGGCGTTGGCTGGCCGGCCGGCCGGCGGCGGTCGGAGTGGTCACCGGGCTGCGCGCCCTGCCGGGTCGCTATCTGGTCGATGTACACCATGTGGTCGGGCGGACGCCGTTCAACGCCCGCTTCCACGCGCTGGTCGCCGGCGGCTTCCTTGGGGCGGTCCTGCTGCTGGCAGGGATGGGTGTCGCCATCGCCGTTTCCTGGGGCGGATCGCGCATTCTCTGGCTGCTGCTGGCGCTGGTGCTGGTGGCCATGCTGGCAGGTGCCCTGATGGTCCGCCATCGCCGCCGGGTGATCCGCCCGCGCGAGCTGTCGCAGGGCCGCTTCGCCCGCCTTCCGCTGTCGCTTCTGGGCTTTTCCGCTTGCCTGCTTGTGGTGGCGCTCGACCAATCGCTGGGCGGCGTGATGCCGGAGGCGCTGGCGCTGGTGCTGATCGCCATTGCCGGAGTGGCGATGGCTGATCTGGTGTGGGGGGTATGGAAGGGACCGCTGAAGCACGCGGTGCATGGGGCGCTGCATCTGGCCTTCCACCCACGTCCGGCCCGTTTCCATGACGGCATGGGTCGCGACACCGGGCTGAAGCCGCTGCCGCTCACTCCGGCGGAGACGGATGAGGCCGGCGCTCTGGGTGTGGAGCGTCCCGTCGACTTCGCCTGGAACCGGCTGCTCGGCTTCGACGCCTGCGTCCAGTGCGGGCGCTGCGAGACCGCCTGCCCAGCCTATGCCGCCGGCCTGCCGCTGAACCCGAAGAAGCTGGTGCAGGATCTGGTCGCCGCGATGGACAGCGAAGCCAGCGACGCCGCCTATGCCGGCAATCCCCATCCCGGCCGCGGCGTGGGCAAGGCCCATGGCGGGGCGGCGCTGCCGCTGATCGGGCATGATGCGATGATCCATCCCGACACGCTGTGGTCCTGCACCACCTGCCGCGCCTGCGTTCAGGAATGCCCGATGATGATCGAGCATGTGGACGCGGTGGTCGACCTGCGCCGCTTCCAGACGTTGGAACTGGGCGCCACTCCGGCCAAGGCCGCCGTCATGCTGGAGGAGCTGCGTGCCACCGACAATCCCGGCGGTCGCGCGCTCGCCCGGCGCTGGGACTGGGCGGCCGACCTGTCGCTGCCCCGGCTGCCGGCCGGCGGGTCCTGCGACATGCTGCTGTGGGTCGGTGACGGCGCCTTCGACCTGCGGGTCCAGCGCTCGCTGCGGGCACTGGTGGTGCTGCTGCGCCGCGCCGGTGTGGACTTCGCCGTGCTGGGAGACGAGGAGCTGGATTGCGGCGACGTCGCCCGCCGACTGGGCGATGAGGCGACCTTCCAGTCGCTGGCGGCCCGCAACGTGGCGACGCTGAACGCCCGCCGCTTCACCCGCATCGTCACCGCCGATCCGCACGCGCTACACACGCTGCGCAACGAATATCCGGCCTACGGCGGCAGCTGGACCGTCGTCCATCACACCGCCCTTCTGCTGGAGCTGATCACCGCCGGCGCGCTGACGGTCACCAAGCCAGTCGGGCGCAGCGTCACCTTCCACGATCCCTGTTACCTCGGTCGCTACAATGGCGAGATCGAGGCGCCGCGCGCCCTGCTCGACGCCATCGGCGTGGAGCGTCGGGAAATGCTGCGTTCCGGCCTGCGGTCGAGCTGTTGCGGCGGTGGTGGCGGTGCTCCGCTGACCGACGTGTCGGGCGAACGCCGCATTCCCGACGTCCGCATGGAGCATGTCCGGGAAACCGGCGCCTCGCTGGTCGCCGTCGCCTGCCCCAACTGCGCCCTGATGCTGGAAGGCGTCGTCGGCCCCCGGCCGGAGGTGGCGGAGATCGCCGAACTGGTGCTCGCCGCGACGGAGACCGTCCGATGAGCCAACCCTCCCCCACCCGCCGCCGCGTCGATCCCCGCGCCGAGCGCGCCGCCCGCACCGACCTGACCGGCCCGCGTCCTCGCCTGCTGCGGCTGCCGGTTGCCGCCGCGACGAACGAACGCCGCAGCGACCCGCGCGCCATCCGCGACGCAGCCCTGGTCCAGCGCCAGCCGCGCCCGCGCTACGACTGGACACGCGACCCGGCCTCGGCTGGCTCCGCCCCAACGGCGGCCGTCGCCGCAGTACCCACGATCCCGCTGAAGGTGATCGCCGAGCCGGCCTATCTGATCCTCGCCATGCTCGACCGCCCCGGCGGCGAGGTCAGCGAGCATGACCGGCAGGTGATCGCCGCCGCCCGCTTGCTGGCTGACGCCGGGGGCGGGGCGGTGGTGACCGTCTGCACCGGTTCGGGCGAGGCGCTGGCCGAGGCCGGGTCCGACCGCCATGTCGCCCTGCCCGACGGCTGGGCCGACGATTACGTGCCGGAACGGCGCGCCGCCGCCGCTTCGGCGCTGATGGAGGCGCTGTCTCCCCGCCACATCCTGTTCCCGGACAGCCCGGACGGTGCCGATGTCGCACGGCGGGTTGCGGCAGCGGCGGG
>NZ_LGQY01000194.1:0-3484 GCF_003116065.1 Azospirillum sp. TSO5
GGTGGCCACCCCCAGCAGCTCGATCCGTCGGAGACACTATAAGCCAAACTCAACATACAAGGGATGGGGAGGGGGCACCCGCTGCAACCACTCCCCTCAGCAGGGATGGTTCTCCCCCCGCCGCACGCAGGTGATCTGCCCCATGATCGCTATCGCGATTTCCGCCGGGGTGACGGCACCGATCGACAGCCCGACCGGGCCGCGGATGCACTTCACCTCGGCCTCGCTCAGCCCCTCGTCGCGCAGGCGGTCCAGGCGCAGCGCGTGGGTGCGCTTGCTGCCCAGCGCGCCGACATAAAAGGCGGGCGAGCGCAGCGCCGTCACCAGCGCCGGGTCGTCCAGCTTGGGGTCGTGCGTCAGGGTGACCACGGCGGTGCGGGCGTCGGGCTTCAACTCCGCCAGCGCCTCGTCCGGCCACAGGTGGTTCAGCTTGACGCCGGGGAAGCGCGCCTCGGTCGCGAAGGCGCCGCGCGGGTCGATCACCGTCACGTCATAGCCGGTCAGCGCCGCCACCGGGGCCAGCGCCTGGGCGATGTGCACGGCGCCGACGATCAGCAGCCGCATCGCCGGATTGTGGACATGCACGAACAGGCGGAAGCCGTCCTCGTCCTGCGGATCGACCAGCAGGCCGGAGCGGTCCTGGCGGATGCGTCGGCGCACCTCGTCCAGCAGGTCGGACTCAAGCCCGAAGCCGCCATGGACGGTGTCTTCGTAAACCAGGGTCTGGAGACCGGTGTTGAGATCGGTCACCAGCGCAGCCGGGATCGCGGCGGCCTTCGCCGCGAGCAGCCGGTCAAGAATATCGCGTTTCATTCCACGGCCTCGACATAGACCTGCACCTGCCCGCCGCAGGCCAGCCCGACTTCCCAGGCCATTTCGTTGGTGATGCCGAAGGACAGCAGGCGCGGTTCGCCGTCCTCCATCGACTTGGCGGCCTCGTGCGCCACGGCGCTTTCGATGCAGCCGCCGGACACGGACCCGGCCATCGACCCGCGGTCATCGACCGCCATCTGGCTGCCGACCGGCCGCGGCGAGGAGCCCCAGGTCGACACGACGGTCGCCAGGGCCACCCTGCGGCCGGCGGCGCGCCATGCGGCCGCTTGCTCCACGATGTTGTCCGCCATCAGGGTGTCGTTCATCCCGCCGCCTCCTTCAACCAGCGGCGCAAGCCCGGGCTACGTCGCGGACCGTCGGCCGACAGGACACCGGCCAGATCCGCGAGGCTGTTCAGGCTGTGGGCCGCAAGAAAATCGTCCACATGCGGCAGCAGCGCCCGGATGCCCGAGGATTTCGGCGCGAAGCCTTCCCAGCGCAACAAAGGATTCAGCCAGACGAGCCGCCGACAGCTTTTGTGCAACCGATCGGCCTCTGCCGCAAGCCCTTCCCCTGCATCCCTGTCCAGCCCGTCGGTAATGAGAAGCACCACCGCGCCCTGGCCCAGCACCCGCCGCGCCCAGGTCCGGTTGAAGGCGTGCAGCGCGGTGCCGATCCGCGTGCCTCCGGACCAGTCGGCGACCGCCCCCGACACCGCATCCAGCGCCACATCCACGTCCTTGTGCCGCAGATGGCGGGTGATGTTGGTCAGCCGCGTGCCGAAGACGAAGCTGTAAACGCGGTCGCGGTCGTTGGTCACCGCATGCATGAAATGCAGCAGCATCCGCGAATAGCGGGTCATCGAGCCGGAGATGTCGCACAGCACCACCAGCGGCGGCGGGCGGGTGCGGCGGCGCTTGCGGGCAAGGTCCGACAGGTCGCCGCCAGTGCGCAGCATCCGCCGCAGCGTGGCGCGCGGATCGACGCGCGGCCCCATCGGGTCGGAGCGGTAACGCCGTGTGGTGACCTCGGCCAGCGGCAGGGCGAGACGGGCAAGCAGGCGCTTGGCCTGCGCCATCTCCTCCCCCGTCATCTTCTCGAAATCCTTGTCCTGCAGCCGTTCGGCGGCGGACACGGTGAACGAGGCATCGACCTCGATCTCCGTCTTTTCCGGCTCCTCCTGTTCGGCTCCGCTGCCGTGCAGGGCTTCGGCAAGGCGCTGGGCCATTTCCGGCTGGTCGGGCGCCTCCGTCCGCACCTTCGGCAGCATCAGCGACATCATCTTCTTCAGGATGTCGGGGTTGCGCCAGAAGACGTGGAAGGCTTGGTCGAACAGCTCGCTCTGGTCGTGGCGGTTCACGAAGATGGCGTGCAGCGCCCAATAGAAGTCGGTGCGGTTGGACAGGCCGACCGCCTCCACCGCCTCGACCGCCTGCAACACCTTGCCCGGCCCGACCGGCAGGCCGGCGGCGCGCAGCGCGCGGGCGAAATGCATCAGGTTGAGGGTGAGGCGGCCGGCCGGCGCGTCGTCCGTCATGGCGGCCTCAGCGCGCGGTGGTGGCGGCCAGCTCGGTCTTGACCTGGGTCAGGATGCGCGCCGCCTCGCTGCCCTGGATGCGGGCGATGTCGTCCTGGTATTTCAGCAGCGTGCCCAGCGTGTCGTTGATGACGGAGGGTTCCAGTTCCAGCTGGTTCAGCTCGACCAGGGCTTGCGCCCAGTCGAGCGTCTCGGCCACGCCCGGCGCCTTGTAGAGGTCCATGCCGCGCAGAGTCTGAACGAAGCCGACCACCTGCGCCGCCAGTCGCGCATCGGCCTGCGGCGCCTTGACCGACAGGATCTCCCGCTCCCGCGCGGCAGTGGGGTAATCGACCCAATGGTAGAAGCAGCGCCGTTTCAGCGCGTCGTGAATCTCGCGCGTGCGGTTGGAGGTGAGGATGACGATCGGTGGCTCCGGCGCATGGACGGTGCCGAATTCCGGGATCGAGACCTGATAATCCGACAGAATCTCCAGCAGATAGGCCTCGAACGGTTCGTCGGTGCGGTCCAACTCGTCGATCAGCAGCACCGGCGGCCCGGCGAGGTCCGGCTCCAACGCCTGCAACAGCGGGCGCTTGACCAGAAAGCGCTCGGAGAACAGGTCGGAAGCCAGCGATTCACGGTCCTGCCCGCCCGATGCCTCGGCCAGCCGGATTTCCATCATCTGGCGGGCATAGTTCCACTCATAGACGGCGGACGAGGCGTCCAGCCCCTCATAGCATTGCAGCCGCAGGAGCTTTCGCCCGAGCGTCGCCGACAGGACCTTGGCGATCTCGGTCTTGCCGACACCGGCCTCGCCCTCCAGGAACAGCGGGCGCTTCAGCTTCAGCGCCAGGAACAGCGCCGTTGCAAGCGAGCGGTCCGCGACGTAGGAGCCGCGGGTGAGAAGCGCCAGCGTGTCGTCGACGGAGGCGGGGAGGGGGGTGGTCATGGACGGCCTTGGGGATGGACAACGAATGCCCTCTCCCGTCCCGGGAGAGGGAGGGGACCCACCAAAGGTGGGGAGGGTGAGGGGTGAGGCAAGACTCCCGAACCGCATGGTTCCTTGGATCACCCCTCACCCTTCCCACCGCTTCGCGGCGGGCCCCTTCCCTCTCCCGGGGCGGGAGAGGGAGCTAAATCACCCCGCCGCTT
>NZ_LGQY01000192.1:0-3469 GCF_003116065.1 Azospirillum sp. TSO5
TTCACGTCGACGGTGATCTTCTTCGACAAGTCGCCGTTGGCGACCGCCGTCGTCACTTCCGCGATGTTGCGCACCTGACCCGTCAGGTTGGTCGCCATCGCGTTCACGCTGTCGGTCAAGTCCTTCCAGGTGCCGCCGACACCCTTCACCTGGGCCTGACCGCCCAGCTTGCCCTCGGAGCCCACCTCTCTTGCGACGCGCGTCACTTCGGAGGCGAAGCTGTTCAACTGGTCCACCATCGTGTTGATGGTGTTCTTCAACTCAAGAATTTCGCCCTTCACCGGCACGGTGATCTTCTTGGACAGATCGCCGTTGGCGACGGCGGTCGTCACATCGGCGATGTTGCGGACCTGACCGGTCAGGTTCGCCGCCATCAAGTTCACGCTGTCGGTCAGGTCCTTCCAGGTGCCGCCCACGCCCTCCACGCGCGCCTGACCACCCAGCTTGCCTTCCGAGCCCACCTCTCTTGCGACGCGCGTCACTTCCGAAGCGAAGCTGTTCAGCTGGTCCACCATCGTGTTGATGGTGGATTTCAGTTCAAGGATCTCACCCTTCACGTCGACGGTGATCTTCTTCGACAGGTCACCCGTCGCGACCGCCGTGGTCACGTCGGCGATGTTGCGGACCTGACCGGTCAGGTTGGCCGCCATCATGTTCACACTGTCGGTCAGGTCCTTCCAGGTGCCGCCGACACCTTCCACCTTGGCCTGACCGCCCAGCTTGCCTTCCGAGCCCACCTCGCGCGCCACGCGCGTCACTTCCGAGGCGAAGCTGTTCAACTGGTCCACCATGGTGTTGATGGTGGATTTCAGCTCCAGAATTTCGCCCTTCACGTCGACGGTGATCTTCTTCGACAGGTCGCCCTTGGCGACCGCCGTCGTCACCTCCGCGATGTTGCGGACCTGACCGGTCAGGTTTTCCGCCATCATGTTCACGTTGTCGGTCAGGTCCTTCCAAGTACCGCCGACACCTTCCACCTTGGCCTGACCGCCCAGCTTGCCTTCGGAGCCCACTTCGCGCGCCACGCGCGTCACTTCCGAGGCGAAGCTGTTCAACTGGTCCACCATCGTGTTGATGGTGGATTTCAGCTCCAGGATTTCGCCCTTCACGTCGACGGTGATCTTCTTCGACAAATCGCCCTTGGCGACCGCCGTCGTCACCTCCGCGATGTTGCGGACCTGACCGGTCAGGTTAGCCGCCATCACGTTGACGTTCTCGGTCAGATCCTTCCAGGTGCCGGCAACGCCCTTCACCTGGGCCTGACCGCCCAGCTTGCCCTCGATCCCGACCTCGCGCGCCACGCGCGTCAGTTCGGTGGTGACGGTGACCAGCTGCTCAACCATGGTGTTGACGTTGCGGGCGGTGCGCAGGAACTCGCCCTGCAGCGGGCGGCCTTCGATTTCCAGCGCCATGGTCTTGGACAGGTCGCCCTTGGCGACGGCGCCGATGACGCGGGCGATTTCCGTCGTCGGCTGGATCATGTCGCCGACCAGCGTGTTGATGCTGTCGACGCAGGTTTCCCACCCGCCGGAGGCGTTGTTCAGCTTGGCGCGCTGGCTGATGCGGCCTTCCTTCCCGATGGCGACGCTGAGCCGGCTGGTCTCGGTAGTCAGGTTGTGGTTCAGCTCGACCACGTCATTGAAAGCGGCGGCGATCTCGCCGTCGATCCCGGTGAGGTCGAGCGGCAGCCGCACCGAGAAATCGCCCTTGCGCAGTTGTCGCAGGGCCATCAGCAGAACCTTCGGATCCAACGCGTCCGCCGTCTCGACCATCGCCGTCATGCCGTTCCCCAATCCGCGCGCCGAGCCCACCATGGACCGCGCTCCGCCCATCCCCGAAATCGCTCTGTAAAACCGCTCTGCTGCGCGGTGGAAGAAAACGCAAGCCAACACAACCGGAATGCCGAATGCCCGCAACAAGGCTGTGCGTACATCGCCCCAGTCAGAAGATTGACTGCGCAGTCCTACAGCCCCGCACGATGAAGTAAAGGCGATTCCGGTCAATTTAGCCTTTCGTAGGCGGCGCGAATTCGTGCGGAAGGGTTATGCCTATGACTTATGACGGAGAGGGCCGGTTCTTGCGCTTGTCCGGCTTCATCAGCTCGTTCATTCAGCCGAATGACCATTGCGCATCGAGAGGGTGCCGGAACGATTCACCCGCTGTCATCGTTAAGGTTCCAACCCACGGCGGGTCTTTCCGGCACCGGCCGCCTCCCGCGGGGCAAGACAACCCGACCTTCTTCACAGCCCGGGGCTTGGCCATGACTCTGTGGACATTTACCATGCAGGCTTCGATGTGCTGCATGTTCTCTTGGATGCGCGCCTGCCACCAAGGCGTGGCCTTGGCCCATTCTTTCGCCGGAATGCCCGGATTGCCGATCCTCAGCCCGCCGCGCCCGCCGGCCGACGTGCTGCCCTTTCCGGCGCGGCGCGCGGCGCGCGGCGGCGGGTTCGGCGGTGCATTGGCCGGACCGGCGGAGGTGATCCCGCTGGGCCGGCGCTGACCGCCCGTTCACGCAATCGTGTAGACCCCGTGATTTGCCGTCGGCCGGCTGCGGACCTATGGTTAGTGGCAGGAATGGTCCGTTCGGGAGAGGGTCGATGCTGTTCAATTTCCCCACCGCGTCGCAGGCGCGCGAAGACGAGGTGACGCCGCGGGAGCTTTTCCTGTCGCGCCGCAGCCTGATGGCCGGTGGCGCCGCCGCGATGGCGCTGGGCAGCCTGCCGGTGTGGAGCGGCACCGCGCTGGCAGCAGCCTTCGAGGCGCCGACCACGATCAAGCCGGCCGATCCGAAGTTCGATCCGACGACGCCGATGAAGTCGGCCACCACCTATAACAACTTTTACGAGTTCGGCACCGGCAAGAGCGATCCCGCCGAGAATGCCGGCACGCTGAAGACGCGCCCATGGGAAATCGCCATCGGCGGCGAGGTCGCCAAGCCGATGACCATCGGCATCGAGGACATGCTGAAATTCCCGATGGAGGAGCGCATCTACCGCCTGCGTTGCGTCGAAGGCTGGTCGATGGTGATCCCCTGGGTCGGCTTCCCGCTGGCCGAGTTGCTGAAGCGGGTGGAGCCGACCGACAACGCCAAATACGTCGCCTTCCAGACCCTGAACGACCCGAAGCAGATGCCCGGCCTGCGTTCCTGGGTGCTGAATTGGCCCTATACCGAGGGGCTGCGGCTGGACGAGGCGATGCACCCCCTGACCCTGCTGGCCGTCGGCATGTATGGCGAGGTTCTGCCCAACCAGAACGGCGCGCCGATCCGGCTGGTGGTGCCGTGGAAGTACGGCTTCAAGTCGATCAAGTCGATCGTCAAGATCACGCTGGTGAAGGACCAGCCGCCGACCGCCTGGAACAAGGCTCAGTCGAGCGAATACGGCTTCTATTCCAACGTCAATCCGGAGGTCGACCATCCGCGCTGGAGTCAGGCGACCGAACGGCGGGTCGGAGAATTCTCCCGCCG
>NZ_LGQY01000191.1:0-3181 GCF_003116065.1 Azospirillum sp. TSO5
AAAGCCTCCGCGCCAATGGTACTGCGTCTTAAGACGTGGGAGAGTAGGTCGCCGCCAGGTCACCAAGCCTCAAGAGACGCCAATCCAAAGCATAAGCTTGCATCTTCATCACATCAGGAACGCCCCGGTTCAGCAGAACCGGGGCGTTTCGGCGTTTGGTGCGCAGAGCCGCAATTCGAAAGCAAGCGGCGGAGTGTGCCGGCCGGGCCGGTGGTTCAGATTGCTCCCTCATCGCACCACGGAACCTGTAAGGTTCGAGCGGGGAGAAGGACAGATGACAGTCGCACTCGACACCGTCACCTCGGACGCGACCGGCTTGGAGGCTGAGCGCTGGGAGGCGTTGCGCCGCCGCGATCCTGCCGCCGACCGGCGGTTCGTCTATGCGGTCCGCAGCACCGGCGTCTATTGCCGGCCGAGCTGCGCCGCGCGGCCGGCCCGTCCTGAGAATGTCGTGTTCTTTGCCGACAATGCCGAGGCCGAACGGGCAGGCTTCCGGCCCTGCAAACGCTGCCGGCCGGACGGACCGAGCCAGAACGACCGCCGGGCCGAGGCCGTGGCCCGCGCCTGCCGCCTGATCGAGGAGGCGGAGGAGGCGCCTCCCTTGGAGGAGCTTGCAACGGCGGCGGGGATGAGCCCGCATCACTTCCACCGCATCTTCAAGCAGGTGACAGGCGTCACGCCGCGCGCCTATGTCCAGGCCAACCGCGCCGCTCGGGTCGCCGGTGCTTTGCAGCAGGCCGGCAGCGTGACCGAAGCGATCTATGAGGCCGGCTATGGCTCCTCCGGACGGTTCTACGAGACCGCGGGGGCGCGGCTGGGGATGACGCCGACCAGCTACCGCAAGGGCGGAGTGGGGGAGACGATCCGCTTTGCGGTCGGGGTCTGCTCGCTCGGCTCGATTTTGGTGGCGGCGACGGAGCGCGGGGTGTGTGCAATCCTGCTGGGCGACGATCCCGATATGCTGCTTCGCGATCTGCAGGACCGCTTCCCCAAAGCCGAGTTGATTGGTGGTGATGCGGCCTTCGAAGCGACCGTGGCGCAGGTGGTGGGGTTCGTCGAGGCGCCGGGGACGGGGCTCGACCTGCCGTTGGACATCGGTGGCACCGCCTTTCAGCAGCGGGTGTGGCAGGCATTGCGCGCCATCCCGGCCGGTCGGACCGCCAGCTATGCCGAGATCGCCGGCGCCATTGGCGAGCCGGCGGCGGTGCGGGCGGTGGCGCGGGCATGCGGTGCCAACCCGATTGCCGTGGCGATCCCTTGCCATCGGGTGGTGCGGTCCGATGGCGGCCTGTCCGGCTATCGCTGGGGCGTGGAGCGCAAGCGGGACCTGCTGGATCGCGAGCGCAAGGAGGCGGCGCAGTGAGGATGCTGGAGACGCTGGACTGGACGCGCATCGAAGCGGAACTGGATTTGGTCGGCTATGCGGTCGGGGGGCCGCTGCTGGACGGCGAGAGCTGCAAGGCGTTGGCGGGGCTCTATGAGCAGGACACCCCGTTCCGCAGCCGGGTGGTGATGGAGAGGCACGGCTTCGGCAAGGGGGAATACAAATACTTCACCCGTCCGCTGCCCGAGGCAATTACGGCATTGCGCGCGCCGATCTACCACCGGCTGGCGCCGGTCGCCAACCGCTGGGCGGTGGCGATGGGGCTCGACACCCGCTATCCGGCGGATCACGCGGAGTTCCTGGAGCGCTGCCATGCGGCTGGCCAGACGCGCCCGACGCCGCTGCTGCTGAAATACGGTCCCGGTGACTACAACTGTCTGCATCAGGATCTGTATGGCGAGACGGTGTTCCCGTTGCAGGTCGCCATCCTGCTGTCGGCGCCGGGATCGGACTTCACCGGCGGCGAATTCGTCCTGACCGAGCAGCGGCCGCGCATGCAGTCGCGCGCCACAGTCGTGCCGCTGGGGCTGGGGGAGGCGGTGATCTTCGCGGTGGACCAGCGCCCGGTGCAGGGCACGCGAGGGACTTACCGCGTCCGGCACCGCCATGGCGTCAGTCCGGTGCGTTCGGGCGCGCGCCACACGTTGGGCATCATCTTCCACGACGCGGTGTGAGGCGTCATCCCGCCGCCGACGGTGCCCGCGAACCCATGCCGCGCGCGGGGGAGTAGCCCCGCACCGCCAGGGCCGCGAACAGCAGGGTGGCGCCGGTGACGACCGCCAGCGCCAACCCATCGATCCGGCCGTAGAGAGCGAAGCGGATCAACTCCACCCCATGGGTGAAGGGATTGAGGCTGCACAGCCACCACAGCAGCGGTCCGGCCTCCTCCATGCGATAGAGCGGATAGAGGGCCGAGGACAGGAAGAAGAGGGGGAAGACCACGAAGTTCATCACCCCGGCGAAACTCTCCAACTGGCGGATGGTGGATGCCAGGACCATGCCGAGCGCCCCCAGCATCAACCCGTTCAGCAGCAGGGCCGGCAGCACGGTCAGCGGCGCCCAGACCGGCAGGTCGATGCCATAGAGCCGGACGATCAGCAGGAAGGCCGCCACCTGGAGAACCGACACCACCACCCCGCCCAGCAGGCGGGCCAGCAGCAGGAAAGCGCGGGGCAGCGGGCTGGTCAGCAGGATGCGCATGCTGCCCATCTCGCGGTCGTAGACCATCGACAGCGAGCCCTGCATGCCGTTGAACAGCTGGATCATGCCGATCAGCCCCGGCACGATGTAGACCTCGTAGGGGATGTAGGTCTCGTAGGGCGGGATGATGGCGATGCCGAGCGCGGCGCGGAATCCCGCAGCGAAGACGAACAGCCACACCAGCGGCCGGACCAGCGCGCCGAGGAAGCGCTCGCGCTGATGCACGAAGCGCAGCACCTCGCGCGCGACGATGCCCTGGAAGGCGATCCACCATCCCCCGAACTGCCGGCCGGTCATGCTGCGGCCTCCACTTCGGCGGCGGGCCGGGCGGCGGTCAGCCGGTCGAAACTCTCCGCCACGGTGGCGCAGCCGGCCTCTTCATTCACCGCGGCGACAGGCCCGTTGGCGCGAACCCGACCACGGTGCAGGACCACCACATGGTCGGTGACGGGGTCGATCTCGTCGATCAGATGGGTGGCCCACAGAACGGCGATGCCATCCTCCGCGCACAGGGCATGGACGTGACGGATCAGGGTGCGGCGGGCCGGGATGTCCAGCCCAACGGTCGGCTCGTCCAGCAGCAGCAGAGTCGGGCGG
>NZ_LGQY01000151.1:0-3135 GCF_003116065.1 Azospirillum sp. TSO5
CGAATGTCCTCCTGAAGCGCCTTCACGCAGGCGATGACGGCGCCGGCGATGGCTTCAACCCGTGCGTCACCGCGAACCTCAAGGATGGAGGAGATTCATGGTGCGTTCGCCGCTCAGTCAGGGGAATCCCCGGCGGCGCTCGTTCAAGCGATTATCGTGGGTATTACCCGACTTCGACTGAACCGTCTCGGCTCGGCAGTAGCGGATTGAGGCTGATCGCGGCCGGGTGATGCGGGCGTTGGAGTACCTATAATCCGTTCAGGTCCCGTTGCCGCCATCAACCCAGCGCAGGAAGCGCCCGATCTGAATGGCGTGGCTCAAAACGGATTCGTAGTGCAACCGGCGTGCATGGGCTTCCTGGGCGTCGGCGGGCCAGCGATCAATCAAGGATTTCAGTTTGGGAAGATCGAGAATGCCGGCGACGAGGGGAATGCCCTCCATCTGTGCCAAGTCAGCAGCGAAGATGTCTTTCTGCTGGCTGAGGCGGGCAAACCAGTGGCCGTTTTGTTGCCCGCGCCGGGGTTCGTCGATCAGGCGGGGCGGCAGCCGGTCGGCCAGAACCCGGCGGGCCAGACTCCGTGAGCGTCCATCAATGACATACTGTTCTGGCGGAATCGCCAGACAGAACTCGGCCAATGCCCGATCGGAGAGGGGATCAATCAGGTCGAGTCCGTAATAGGCCCGCAGCGTCGTCAGAGTCTCCACCTGCCGGGTCCCTTGGTTGTGCAGGAAGTGGGCACGTTGGACGCGGCTGTCGGCGTTGTTGGCGATGATTCCTTCTTCGCCCCAGCGGTCGGCCAGACCCTCCAAGTCGATCTGTTCGATCAGGTCCGGGCGGACATAGGTCCTGCCTTTCCACTCCTTGCTGCTCCGCCCCAGGATGCGCCGCCGCACGGCACGCATCTCGGGCCATGCCCGCCCGATGGTGGGGACGAGGTGATCGCGGGCGCGTCGCCCACGATAGCTCATGACCTGTGGGAAAAGCCGCAGGAATGACAGAAACCGTCCCCGCCGCAGCATGTCGGAAAAAATCAGCCCCTCATCGAAGCTGAGAGTGAAATTCCCCATGGTGCCGACCATCACGCTGGAATGGCCGTGGGCCTGGACTGCCTTGTACAGCGGATCAAACCAGCCAAGATGGGATGTGGTGAGTACCGCCCGCCCACCTGCAAGAAAAAGCGGCGTCGGGTCCTTCTCGAACGCGGAAAGCTCGGTAGAGGTGCAGAAATGCGACCGGAGGCTTGGATAGCGTGTCCCGAGTTCTTCGACCGGTGACCGCTCGTCGGGATAGTATGTGGGCGATATGGGCGCAGCAGAACCATCGGCGGGAACGGCCGTATAGGTATCGAGGGGCGTATCCCCCAGCAACCTTGCCGCTGTCGCCGCCAGACCCGCACTGTCCAGACCGCCCGTGACCGTCACCGCCGGAGGCCGCGCGCCCTGGAGGCGCTTTCTCACGGCGTGATCCAACAGTTCCCGCGCTGCCTGCACATAGTCGTCGTTGCGGCGAAAGCGCAGCCGCTTGCTGGGGTCCGGGCGCCAGATGGTCCCCTCGTGGATGCCATCAGGTCCGGCCCATAGCAGACTGCCCTGGGGAACATGGCGCACTTGCTCGAACACCGTATCCGCCGGGTCTAGGACCATCAGCGTGATATGGGCGGCAATATTCACGACCGACGGAATCCGCGGTACCGAGGGAAAGCGGAACAGCAAGGCCAAGGACGAGGCGAACCACGTCCCTTGCGGGCTGTGGTGCCAATACAGTGTGCGCGAGGACATGGGGGACACCGCGAGCAGCAGGGTGCCCGTCCTGGGATCCCACCGGGCCAAGGTGTAATCCCCTTCCAGCGCATCCAGGGCCGCAGCCATGGAGTCGCTGCTGTGACGCTCCAACCACGCCGCCGCCAACGCTGCCGCTGGCAAATGGCGGGGCAGATGATGGCAGCTTGCGAAGTCCGGCGCGTCAAACAAGCATCCGGTCAGCACCAACCCACGACCAGCGGAATCAACGGCCTTTCCGCCTTGCACAGAGACGCGCTCTGCTGTGCCTCCCATGAACGGGGCACCATCCGGCAGGACTCCAATGGCAGCCTGCGCGCCCAGCTGGTGTGTTCCAGACCACAGGTGCCGACGCGCAACTGCAGACCCTACACGGCCAAGGTCCGCATCACGCGGCGGATGGCCGCAATAGCCGATCAGAGCCACGATCTGAGGGGACTATTCAAACAACGCCCTCAGGAGGCACACCAGACCACCCCGGTCACAGCTTCGGGCGCAGGCTGCCATGACGGGCCGGTGGCCCGAATGTCGGTTTCGGTCACACAAGAGAGCGGAGCCACCCAGGTCGGGGGCTTCTGGACGGGCGACATTGCTTCAATCCGATGAAGATCGCTGTGCGGCGCAGTGTCATCCGCCATTTGTTCGTTCCCCTCAGTGGCTCTTGACGGGTTATAAGGTGGTAGCCACATCTATTTCAAGGCTATGTCGTCAAATCTGCCAACGGATGATAACCCTCGGCCTCCTTTTCTCCGAGGAGGCTTGTGGTCCCAAGCATCAGCCAAGCATGGGCATCAACGCGGCCATTCTCCACCTTGACGCCAAACCGCACGACGCTGCCCCTGATCCCGCGCCGGGCCAGAACCATCCGCCCGGATAGCGCCAGGACAAGGCACGAACTGTGCCAAGGCAGGCAGTGGGCGACACGATGCAGGCGGCGGGTTACAATTTTCGCGCGTGCGACATGAGACGGGCTGGGGAGATGGGGCGGCTGGTCCGTAGCCGAAGTCACGGGACCAAAGCATCGTCGGCTCCACCGGAAGGGGATGATGAAAACCAGCACCCAGGCAATAATCAGGGCGGCAGTTGCCTCTATCCGTGCAAGCGCCTCTCTCATTGCCATTTCCGATATGTCAGACAGAAACGAACCGACCATGCTGGAAATTGACGGTGCTTTCAAGGTCATTGGGAACCCGCGTTCACGGTAATCGCTTGAACGAGCGCTGCCGGGGATTCCCCTGACTGAGTGGCGAACGCACCATGAATCTTCTCCATCCTGGAGGTTCGCGGTGACGCACGGGTTGAAGCCATCGCCGGCGCCGTCATCGCCTGCGTGAAGGCGCTTCAGGAGGACATTCG
>NZ_LGQY01000190.1:0-3091 GCF_003116065.1 Azospirillum sp. TSO5
GCGCGCCCGTAGCTCAGCTGGATAGAGCATCAGACTACGAATCTGAGGGTCAGGAGTTCGAATCTCTTCGGGCGCGCCATTCTGCTTCGAATACAGGTTTTGAAAATTCGGCGATTTGACAGCAGGCGGCCCTTCGGCCGCTTTTTGCGTTTTCAGGCTTGGCCGCTCTGGCGCCACTGCCAAATTTCACCGGCCCATCTTGCGCCGGACTTGGATCGCCGGTTCCCGCCCGCCCGGCCTTCGCCCCTTGAAATTACTGTTGCGTCTTCGGTTGCTCCCTTACTGTCGATCTGCGATCCGTTTTTTGACGAGCAGAAGAGAGAGGCATGGCAACCGGTCTCACG
Organism: Azospirillum sp. TSO5; assembly: GCF_003116065.1. Classification (NCBI taxonomy): domain Bacteria; kingdom Pseudomonadati; phylum Pseudomonadota; class Alphaproteobacteria; order Rhodospirillales; family Azospirillaceae; genus Azospirillum; species Azospirillum sp. TSO5. The sequence goes on from NZ_LGQY01000190.1 coordinate 345, forward strand.
CTTTCGGACCGGCAGGTCGAAACGCTGGCGGTGGAAGGGTTCCTGCGGAAGATGATCCGCATCCTGACACAGTCGGATCCCAAGGCCGGCCCGGTTCTCGACACCGCCGAGGGACGGCAGACCCTGCGCCAGCAATATGAGCGGGCGCGCGGATACGGGCTGGAGACGGAGCGCGACCTCGGCCGCTACATCGTCACGGCCTGGACGATGGGGATCGACTTCGACCGCCGCTTTCCGGCCATGTCCCAAATCCTGAACGATCCGGCGCTGACGCCGACCGAAAAGGCCGATGGGGTCGAGCGCACCGCCCTGACCCTCTTCGCCCTGCTGGCGGAAGGCCGGAAGGACGGCGCGGCATGAGCTGGGGTGATGCTCTGGCCGAGGCCTACGCGGCGGCCTCCGACGCCGCCCGCCAAGCCGCGGTGCGGGCCGCCTCCTCTGCGCAGGCTGCGATCTCGGCGGCGGCCGATATGGCCAAATCGGCGGCCGGTGCCGCAAGCGATGCGGTGGTCGAGACCGCCAAGGCCACCGGCCGCGTTGCCGGCTTCGGCATGCGCGCCGCCGCAGAGACCGGAAAGGCGGCGGTCCAGGGCACCGCTTATCTCGCCGACAAGGCGATGGAGTCGCAGCCGGTGGTCGGCCGCCTCTACAAGGCGGCGAAAGAGCAGCTGTCCCCAGCCCGCGCGCCGCGCAAGCGGGTGGTCGAAGCCTGTCCGAACTCGGTCGAGGCCAAGATCGACCGGCTGAACCAGCGCCAGTCCCTGATCGACAAGGGGCGCGGCGCCGGCAGCACCCCGGCGCAGAAGGCGGCGGCCGAACGGCTGGCCCGCGACAACCGGGCGGTCGAACTGGCCCGCCTGTCGGGCGACACCTACGACCAGTACGGCAAGCCGCCCAAGAATGATCCGCCGCTCGGCTGGACGGCCATGAGCGACTCGGAATTGAACAAGGCCGGCATCGATCCGGCGCTGCTGCGCGACGCCAAGGCCACGATATACCGCACCCCGGCGGACTGGCCGGGCGGACAGCAGACGGTCCTCGCCTTCCGCGGCACGGTGCCGAGCGAGATGGAGGATCTGCAGACCAACATGGATCAGGCGTTGGGCGGCGAGACGATCCAGTACAAGGCTGCCGCCCAACTCGGCGCCAACGTCGCCAACAAACTCGGCCCCGACGTCATGGTCACCGGCCATTCGCTCGGCGGCGGCAAGGCGCAGGCGGCGGGCGTGTCCGGCGGCCTGACCGGCATGATGTTCAACGCGGCCGGTCTAAATCCCAAGACGGTCGGCGGCGACACTGGCGATCCCTCGGACTTCCTGCAGTTCCGGACACCGGGCGATCCCCTGACCGGCGTCCAGAATTCGGCCGCCCTGCAATCGGGGGTCGGGCTGCTGGCCGGCGGTCTGGGGTCCGGGATCGGCATGCCTGTGGCCGCCGGCAACTTCATCGCCGACAAGCTGGGCTTCCCGTTCCTCTCGCCCGACACGCGCCAGCTGGTGGAAGGCGGAACCACCGCCTTCCCCCGCGCGTTGAAGAATCTCGTCAGCCAGGGCAACCTGCTGCCGCCGGCCATCGGGCCGGTCGTCACCGTCCCGGCGCTCGACGATGCCGGCAAGCCGGTGCCGATGACCAGCCCTGGCGGGCAGCATTCCATCCTAAGCGCCATCAACGGCATCGAGCGCGAGAAGAGCGAAGACGTCGCCACCTTGCAAGAGGGATCGGGGCAAGAGGCATCGGGGCAGGGGGCGTCCGGATGATCCTCCGGCTGGTCTTCCGTGTGATGCTGGCGGTCGTCCTCGCCGCCGGATGTGCAATGAGTCAGGAGAGCAATGCCATGGGCGCCACCGCCCGCAGACTGGACACCAGCCGCTATTTCGACGATCCGAAGCTGGCGGCCCTGGCCGACGACGTGCAGGAAGGCCGCGTATCGAAGGTGGTCGAGGCTCTGCGCAGCGGCGTCGACCCCAACGGCGTCGGCCGCGACGGTTTCCGCCCGATCTTCTTCATCTTTCCCGCTCCGACGAACGAGACCGCCAAGGCGCTGCTGGCCGCCGGTGCTGACGCCAACGTCAAGACGGCGGGGGGCGAGCCGCCGCTGATGTATGCGGTGCGGCTGGAGGATCCCGCCTTCACCCGCGTCCTGCTGGCCGGGCGGGCCGATCCCAATGCCCGTGGGAGCAACGACAAGCCGGTGATCCACGAGGCCGTGCGCTCCGACCAGCCGGAGCATCTGCGGCTGCTGGCCCGTGCCGGCGTCGATCTCAATGTCGTATGGGGCAACGCGACGCCGCTCCTGGCGGCGGTGGAGAGCATGAGCTGGGCGAGCGCCACGGCACTGCTCGAGCTGGGGGCCGGCACGGACTGGCGCAGCCCCGGCGGTCGCACCCAGTTCACCGCCGGCGAGTCCTTCTGCAATTTCTTCACCAGACAGCGCCCCTTGCGCATTCCGCCGGCCCATCGCGAGGCGGTGCGCGGCCTGTTCGCCGCCTTCGCGCGGCGCGGCGTGGTGCTGGATTGTGCCGGCTTGGCCGACCGGCTGTAGGCGGAAACGGGCCGGGCGACGCGCCGGAAATTTTTTGAAGAAAAGCGCTTGCGCCCGGTAAAGCTTTTGAGTAGGTTGCGCGCCTCGACGCCGACGGCCTGCCGCCGGTGCCGACAGGGAAGACGACACAGCGCGCCCGTAGCTCAGCTGGATAGAGCATCAGACTACGAATCTGAGGGTCAGGAGTTCGAATCTCTTCGGGCGC
>NZ_LGQY01000176.1:0-2888 GCF_003116065.1 Azospirillum sp. TSO5
CGCCCAGCCCCATTCCTTCACGGTGTGGGCGGCGATGTAGGCCGCCCCGCCGAAGAAGGCGGCATGGCCGAAGCTGAGCAAGCCGGCGAAGCCGATCAGCAGGTTGAAGGCGCAGGCGAACAGCGCGAAGCACAGCACCTTCATCAGAAAGACGGGATACAGCACGAAGGGTGCCGCGAGGGCGAGCAGCAGCAGCACGGCGGCGATCAGCATCGTGCCGATGGCCGGACCCCGAACCGCGACGCGGGTGGAATTGCTGGCGACGGTCATTGGATCAACGCTCCCGTCCGAAAAGGCCCGCGGGCTTGATGAGAAGGACGATCGCCATCACGACGAACACGACGATGTTGGACGCTTCGGGATAGAAGACCTTGGTCAACCCCTCCAGCAGCCCCAGCCCGAGGCCGGTGACGATGGCGCCCAGGATGGATCCCATGCCGCCGATCACCACCACGGCGAAGACGATGATGATCAGGTTGGTGCCCATCAGCGGTGACACCTGATAGATCGGTGCCGCCAGCACCCCGGCCAGACCGGCCAGCGCCACGCCGAAGCCGTAGGTCAGCGACACCATCACCGGCACGTTGATGCCGAAGGCCTGCACCAGCGTCGGGTTTTCCGTCGCCGCGCGCAGATAGGCGCCCAGCTTCGTCCGCTCGATGGCGAACCACGTGCCGAAGCAGATGACCAGCGAGGCGACGACAACCCAGCCGCGATAGTTGGGCAGGAACATGAAGCCCAGATTCTGCCCGCCCTGAAGGGCTGCTGGAATCGGATAGGGCTGGCCGGAGACGCCGTACTGATGGCGGAACGCCCCTTCCAGGATCAGCGCCAGCCCGAAGGTCAGCAGCAACCCATAGAGATGGTCCAGCTTGTAGAGCCGCGACAGCATCGTCTTTTCCAGCGCGATGCCAAGCAGCCCGACGACGACCGGCGCCACCAGCAGCGCCCCCCAATAGCCAATGCCGGCATAGGTCAGCAGCAGCCACGCCACGAAGGCGCCGACCATGTAGAGGGCGCCATGTGCGAAGTTGATGACGTTCAACATGCCGAAGATCACCGCCAGCCCCAGGCTGAGCAGCGCATAGAAGGAACCATTGATCAGTCCGAGCAGAAGCTGCCCGAACAGTACTTGGGGCGGGATTCCCAGCAGGCTGACCATCTCCGCATTTCTCCCGGTTCGTTGGTGTTGTTCTTGGTTTTTGGTTGTTGCTTCGCAGGCCCCCTCCCCATCCCTCCCCCGCTTCGCGGGAGAGGGGGTAGGATGCTTGTCAGCGAGGCGTGATTGCCGAAGCGGCGGCAGTCCCCTCTCCCTCGAAGCTCTCGCACAAAGCCTCGCTTTGTGCTGACGCGACAGGCGGACCGTAGGTCCGCTGAGAGCGGGGGAGGGTTAGGGAGGGGGCAAGGCGCCCGCCTCCCCCTCACTTCACCAGCGGGCAGCCGCTCTGCTTCGGGTCCATGAAGGCGGTGTCGGCCGGGATGGTCTTCACGATCTTGTAATAGTCCCAGGCCCCCTTCGATTCGGCCGGGGTCTTCACCTGGGCCAGATACATGTCGTGGAACATGCGGCCGTTGGCGGCGACCTTGCCCTTCTTGGCGAACATGTCCTCGACCGGCAGCTCGCGCATCTTGGCGGCGACCTTGTCGGCGTCGTCGGTCTTCGCCGCCTCGACCGCCTTCAGGTAATGCTTCACCGCCGAATAGACGCCGGCCTGCACCATGGTCGGCTTCTTGCCGGCCTTGGCCTCGAACTTTTTCGACCATTCGCGGGTCTGGTCGTCCATGTCCCAGTAGAAGCCGGTGGTCAGCATCAGCCCCTGCGCCGACTGCAGGCCCAGCGCATTCACGTCGGAAATGAACATCAGCAGGCCGGCCAGGCTCTGGCCCGCCTGGGTGATGCCGAACTCCGCCGCCTGCTTGACGGCGTTGACGGTGTCGCCGCCGGCATTCGCCAGACCGATCACATCGGCGCCCGACCCCTGCGCCTGCAGCAGGAAGGACGAAAAGTCGGAGGTGCCGAGCGGGTGGCGCACCGACCCAACGATGGTGCCGCCCAGCGACTTCACCATCTTGGTGGTCTCCTCCTCCAGCGACTGGCCGAAGGCATAGTCGGCGGTCACGAAGAACCACTTCTTCTTGCCCTGCTCGTACAGGGCGCGGCCGGTGCCGGCGGCCATGGCGTAGTTGTCGTAGGTCCACTGGAAGCCGTAGGGGCTGCACTGCGCGCCGCTCAGCGCGGTGGCGCCTGGACCGGACATCAGGAAGATGCGCTTCTTGTCCTTGGTGATGCCCTGCACCGCCAGCGCGGCGGCGGAGTTCGGCACGTCGGCGATGGCGTCGACGCCGCCGGTGTCCACCCACTCGCGCGCCTTGGACGCGGCGATGTCGGCCTTGTTCTGGTGGTCGGCGACGACGATCTCGACCGGGGCGCCGGCGACCTTGTTGCCGAACTCCTCCGCCGCCATCCGGGCGGCGATGGCAGAGCCCTCGCCGGCGAGATCGGCGTAGATGCCGGAACGGTCGTTCAGCACGCCGATGCGGATGACGTTGTCCGACACCTGTGCCGAGGCCGGGATCGCGGTCCCGGCGAGCGTCAGCAGGGCGGTGCCGGCGAGAAGAAGCGTGCGCATCAGAAGGTCTCTCCCTCTTGGTTTTATTGTCGGCCGGTTCCCATTGCGGGTTCCTGTGGCCGTGTCCGGAGCAGGTAATCGGGCAAAATCCGGCGATCCGCCGTCCCGCCTTCGAAGGGAGCGGGACGGCGTTCGTGCCGGTGATATCGGCAGGCGATGCCGGATGGCTGGACGGCCTACACGCCGAGATAGGTGTGGAGCTTGTCCATGTTGGCGTCGAGCTGGTCGTTGGGGATCATGTCCACCACATGGCCCTCC
>NZ_LGQY01000184.1:0-2824 GCF_003116065.1 Azospirillum sp. TSO5
TGCGAATTCCGACATCATCCGGCCACCCATTCCGATTTGATCCCGGCCACTGATTCCGACATCAAGTCGGCCACCCGTTCCGATCGGCTTCCGGCCACCGGTTCCGATTGGGATCCGGCCACCCCTCTGGTTGCGGAGAGGTGGGGGCTGGGATGACACCTTGCCCGACAGGTCAGCATCAACCGATGCATCGCTCTTTCCGTCCCAAGCAGGAACGAAGACGCGATGAGCAAGAAGAGGCTGACGATGAGGCAAATCCGAGAACTGCTGAGGCTCAAGCACGACCCCAGGAAGCTGAGCGACCGGGCCATCGCCCTTCAACTCGGGGTCGCGCGCAGCACCATCCAGGACTACATGGCCCGGATCACCGGCGCCGGACTGGACTGGCCCTTGCCCGAGGATCTCACCGACGCCGTGCTGGAGGAGCGTCTGTTCGGGCGCCCCGACACCCAGACCGGGATCCGGCGGCGCGTCGAGCCCGATTGGCCGACCGTCGCCCGCGAACTCAAGCGGCCAGGGGTCCATCTCCTCATGCTCTGGGAGGAGTATCGCCAAGTCCATCCGGACGGCTATGGGTACAGCCGGTTCTGTGATCTGTACCGCGAGTTCGAACGCAAACTGGCGCCGACCATGCGCCAGCATCATGTCGCCGGGGAGAGGGTCTTCGTGGATTTCTCCGGCAAGACCATTCCCATCATCGACCCGCTCTCCGGCGAGGTGCGGACGGCGGAGTTGTTCGTGGCGGTGCTGGGCGCCTCCAACTACACCTATGCCGAGCCGACCTGGAGCCAGAGCCTGCCGGACTGGATCGGCGCGCATGTCCGTATGTTCACCTTCTTCGGCAAGGTGCCCCGTCTCGTGGTGCCCGACAATTTGAAGGCCGGGATCCAGCGCGCCTCCTTCTACGATCCCGAGGCGAACCCAACCTACGCCCGGATGGCCGAGCATTACCGCGTCGGCATTCTTCCGGCACGCCCGCGCAAGCCGCGCGACAAGGCCAAGGTCGAGGGCGGCGTTCGTCTGGCCCAGTCCTACATCCTCGGGCGCCTGCGCAACGTCCCCTTCTTCTCGCTGGCGGAGTGCCAGAAAGCCGTCAGCGAGGCCGTGGAGCAGATCAACACCCGTGTCATGCGCAAGCTCGGCGTCACCCGGCGCGACCTCTTCCTTCAGATCGAGCTTCCGGCGATGGCGGCGCTGCCCGAGACGCCGTACGAATACGCCGAGTGGAAGCGGGCGCGCGTCAATCTCGACTATCATGTCGAGGTCTGCGGCTTCTTCTACTCGGTGCCTCACGCTCTGATCCGCCAGGAAATCGAGGCCCGCGTCACCGCCAGCACGGTGGAGGTGTTCCATGCTGGCCAGCGGGTCGCCGTCCACGTCCGCCGCTTTGGCGGTGCCCGCCACGCCACCCACCCCGATCACATGCCGAGCAACCACCGCTTCTACGCCGGGTGGAGCGAAGCGCGGTTCCGACGCGATGCCGCCGCCATCGGCCCGAACACCGAGGCGCTGATCCTGGCGGTGCTGGCTAGCCGCCGCCATCCCGAACAGGGCTTTCGCTCCTGCCTGGGCATCCTCAAGCGCCTGCGCGGCGTCGATGTCGCCCGTGCCGAAGCGGCCTGTGCTCGGGCCGTCGAGATCGGCGCGCTGTCCGCCACGAGCCTCGGCTCGATCCTGGACAACAATCTCGACCGCAAGCCCCGGCGCCAAGCCGCCGATGCTCCGCCCCTGCTGCACGCCAACATCCGCGGCGGCGGCTACTTCCATTGAGGACGTCAGCCATGCTGAACCACCCCACCCTGGACACCCTCTACACCCTGGGCCTGCACGGCTGCATCAAGGGCTTCAAGGCGCTGGAGGCCGATCCGGCCGCCGCCACCCTGTCGCACGCGGAATGGCTGGGACTGCTGCTCGACTACGAGACCACGGGGCGCCAGCAGAAGCGCTTCGAGGCGCGGGTCAAACGCGCCAAGTTACGCCAGGAGGCGGCCATCGAGGACGTCGATTACCGGGCAGGCCGTGGCCTCGACCGGGCGCTGTTCCTGAAGCTGGCCTCCTGCCAGTGGATCCGCGACCACCGCCATCTGATCCTCTGCGGCCCAACGGGCATCGGCAAAAGCTGGCTGGCCTGCGCGCTCGGCCACAAAGCCTGCCGGGAAGACTTCTCGGTTCTCTACCAGCGCGTTCCCCGGCTCTTCGCCGCCCTCGATCTGGCCCGGGGCGACGGGCGCTACGCCAAGCTGCTGGCCAGCTTGGCGCGCACTGACCTGCTGATCCTCGACGACTGGGGACCGGAAACCCTGACGGCGGATCACCGGCGTGACCTGCTGGAGATCGTGGAGGATCGCCACGGGCGCGGCTCGCTGCTGATCACCAGCCAAATCCCCACGGACCGCTGGCATCAGGTGATCGGGTGTCCAACCTTGGGCGACGCCATATTGGATCGCATCGTTCACGCGGCGTATCGCATCGACCTCACGGGCGAGTCGATGAGGAAAATCCAGCAGCCGAAGGACTTCGACTGATCCCGCAGGCGCCCGGCGCTCGCCCCCACTTCCCACAGGCCCCTCCCAGGGGCGCCGCTGCGTCAGCTGAGGAGGGCACTCCGCGGCGCCCCTGGGACCCTCCCGTGGAAAGCGGGGACGACCGCTGCGAACGGCACAACCTTGACCAGAAATGTCCCGTCATGGGATGAAGCACGTGACCTGTTGAAGCGACGTCACCCACCTGGCCGACATCCGATCGGTACAGGTGGCCGGGATCAAATCGGAACAGGTGGCCGGATCCAAATCGGAATCCCTGGCCGGATAAATCGGTATCCGCA
>NZ_LGQY01000068.1:0-2809 GCF_003116065.1 Azospirillum sp. TSO5
ACCGCTAACATGGCGCCACTGGTGGTGCCCACCGACGGCGGTGACATTCTGACAGGACGCGCCGGCGATTGGCTCCTCCAATACGACGCCACCAGCTATGCGGTCATCGCCGACGCCATTTTCCACGAAACCTACCAGCTTCAGGACGCCGCCGCACCATGACCGCTGACCCGCGCTCCCGCGAAATCCGGGTGTTCCTGTCTTCCACCTTCAAGGACATGAACGCCGAGCGCGACGATCTGCTCAAGCGTGCGTTTCCCCTGGTGCGCGCCCGCTGCGCCGAGCGCGGCGTCGGCTTCACCGAGATCGACCTGCGCTGGGGGGTGACCGAGGAGGAGGCCCGCAACGGCCACACCGTCGCGATCTGCCTGGCCGAGATCGACCGCTGCCGCGGCTACCCGCCCTTCTTCATCGGCTTCCTGGGCGAACGCTACGGCTGGATCCCCACCTACGCCGACTTGGCCGCCTATTGGAAGGCTCACGCCGCCAGCTCCTACCGCGCCCCCATCGAGGCGGCGCTGCGGCAAGACATCAGCGTCACCGAGCTGGAGATGCGCTTCGGCGTCCTCGACCGTCCGGAGATGCTCAGCCATGCCCACTTCTTCCTGCGCGCCGCCTCCCTCACCGACGCCCTGTTCAGCGCGGCGGCGGACGTCAAGGCCGTGGACTTCTACGACGCCGCCGGCCCCCGGCTGGCCACCCTCAAGGCGGCGCTGCGGGCCTCCGGACGCGTGGCCCTCGACGGCTACGCCGAAGTCAGCGCCTTCGGCGACCGGGTGCAGGCGCTCCTGCTCGAAGAGCTCGAACGGCGCTTTCCCGCCGATGAGGCCCAGGACGTCTTCGTTCTGCGCGCCCAGGCCCACGCGCTGTTCGCCCAGGCCCGCCGGCAGGGCTACGTCCCGCTCGCCGGGGTGCGCGACGTGGTCGCCGGCCGGCTGCACGCCCACCTGAGCGGCGCGATGCGCGGGGCGGTGCTGCTGCGCGGCGTCTCCGGCTTGGGCAAGAGCGCGCTGATGGCCGACCTGGAAGCCTGGCTGCCCGACGCCGTCGGTGCGTGGATGATCCCCCATTACGTCGGCGCCGACGGGCTGCGCAGCCTGGAGGCCTGGCGCGACGGCGTCTTCGCCCGGCTGCGCCGTGACATCGCCGACCCGCCGGAGCTGCCCGAGGACGACGCTCAGCGCTGGGACGCTCTGCCGGTGTGGCTGGACCAAGCCCACCGCGTTACCGGCAGGCCCCTCATCCTGCTGCTCGACGCCCTCGACCAGTTCGTTGGGGCCGACGTGGCCATCCAGCGCCTGGGCACGCTGCTGTACCCGACCGGAACGGTGCTGCTGGCCAGCGCCACCCCGGCGGTGGACGGCTTGGCCGGCTTGGCGCTGTGGGACGTCCAGGAGCTGCGGGTGCCCGACACGGGCGAGATCGGAGCGATCATCGCCGGCTTCGCCGCCGCCTACCGCAAGACCCTGCCTCCGGAGCTGGAGGCGCGGCTGCTGGCGGCGCCGCAGGCCAAGGTCCCCTTGTACCTACGCCTGCTGCTGGAGGATTTGCGGGTGCATGGCCGGCACGAGACGCTGGCCGCGCGGCTGGAGGAGAACCTGCGTCAGCTCGACGCGGCGGCGCTCTTTGCCGGTCTGCTCCGGCAATGGGACCGCGACTATGGGGACGCGGCGCACCCGGCCATGGCCAACCGGCTGGCGGCGCTGCTGGCGGCGAGCCGGCGTGGCTTGAGCGAGGGCGAGATGGCCGACCTGCTGGCCGCGCCCACCGACCCAGTCGCCATCGACAGCGGGCGGCCGCGGGTGCCCAAGGCGCGGCTGGCCCCGCTGCTGGCGGTGCTGCGGCCCTACCTGCTGCGCCACGCCGGGCGCGAGACTCTGATGCACGGGGTCCTGGCGCAAGGAGCCTTGCCGGGGGCGGTGGAGCTGGCCACTCGGCGGCATCTGCTGGAGCATTTCCGGGGCGCGGACGGTCCCGCCGTGGCGGAGCGGGTGCACCAGCGCTTGGCCATCCTCGACGGCGGGCTCAGCAACAAGGCGGCCGATTCGTCCATGGCGCTCGCCGAGGAGCTGTTCGACCTGCCAGCAACTCTGGCGCTGCACGGCGAGGACGAGAAGCTCCTCAGCCGAGCCCTGACCCGGATCGGGGCGGGCTTGGCGGACGCCACCCCGGAAACGGACATCCTGATCGCCCGGTGGAAGCCATCGCTGACCGCGCTCGGCTCCGATGACGCCGGCCGCCGTCGGCTGTCCGATTTAGGCCTCTGGTTTGCCGAAAAAGCTTATTATGGCATTGCAGTGAACATTTCCAAGGATGCTCTGGCCACATACCGCCAAGTCCTGCCGCCCGAGCACCCGGACATCGCCCGTGGCCTCAACAACTTGGCCCTCCTCTACCAAGCCCAGGGCCAGTTGTTTGAGGCGCAGCCGCTGTACGAGGAGGCTCTGGCCATCTTCCGCCAAGCCCTGCCGCCCAAACCCCCGGTCATCGCCACCGGCTTGAACAATCTGGCTTCCCTCTACAAGGACCAGGGCCGGCTGTCCGAGGCGCAGCCGTTGTACGAGGATGCTCTGGCCATCTTCCGCCAATCCTTGCCGCCCAGGCACCCGGACATCGCCGTCAGCCTCAACAACTTGGCCCTCCTCTACCAAGCCCAGGGCCGGCTGCCCGAGGCGCAGCCGCTGTATGAGGAGGCTCTGGCCATTTACCGGCAAGCCCGACCGCCCGGACACCCGGACATTGCCAACGGCCTGAGCAGCTTGGCTTCCCTCTACCAAGCCCAGGGCCAGCTGTCCGAGGCGCAGCCGCT
>NZ_LGQY01000166.1:0-2788 GCF_003116065.1 Azospirillum sp. TSO5
AACAAGGAATGGGAGGCAATGCCACACTCACCATGAAAACAACATGGTTGCTCCCCCGCTTCGCGGGAGAGGGGGTAGAACGCTTGTCGGCGTGACCTAACTGCCGAAGCAGCGGCAGTCCACTCTCCCACCGAAGGTGGGGGAGGGTTAGGGAGGGGGCACCGTCAGCAGCAACCCCTCACCCCACCGACCGCGTCCGCTCCGACAGTTCGATCAGGTCCATCAGCTCGTTGCTCTTCCAATAGCGCGACTTGCCGACTTCGGTGCGCGCGGTGGCGACGAGGTCGTCGATGATCGCCTGCTCCTCCGCGCCCAGATCGCCGCCGCGCTCCAGCCGGTGCGACAGCAGCCGGGTCATGTTGTGGCTGAAGGTGGGGATCCAGGCGCTGACGCGCTGGCCGAACACGCCGGCGATGCCGTCGATGCGCAGGAGATGCTCCATCCGCTCGTCCAGCGGATCGGTCTCCTCGAACTTCATCGCCTTTTCGACATTGGCGCGCAGCTCCTCCAGCAGGCTTTCGCGCCATTTCACCAGATCGTAGGTCTCGAAGCCGAAATCGCGCGACATCGCCTGCCAGCGCCACAGCAGCCGGTCGAGCCACACGACGTCGGCATGGTCGATCACCGGCTGGCGCCGGGCGGCTGCCGCCTGGGCGGAGCGTTCCATCGCCACCGCGGCGACACGCGACCCGATGATCTTCGCCGCCTGGGTCCAGGCGTTGCGGAAGGCCGGCTCGCTGCGGCGGTCCTCCATCAGCCCGGCCGAGGTGGCGGCATGGACCAGCTGGTCCAGACGCTGCACCAGTGCCTCCAGCCGCGCCTTCTCCTTGGCGCTGGGCCGGATGGCGGAGCCGGGGACCCGGTCGTTCAGCTTCAGGATGACGGTCAGCGCCGCGGTCAGTGCGCGGGTGACGCCGATGAAATGGCCGGTCAGCGCCGCGGTCATGGCGTCGCCGCGGCCGGGATCGACGCCGCTCTGCCGGATATACAGCGCCGCCACCGGATAGTTGCGCTTCACCGTCAGCACCGAAAGCGGCAGCAAATTCGCCAGATCGTCGCCGCAGCGGTCGCGCAGCTGGTCCGTCGCGTCCAGCAGCCGGTCGGCCAGCCGGTTCGCCTCCGCCTCGCCGCCGCAACTGGCGGGAAACTCCTCCAGCCGCTCGGCGACCGGTTTGCCCGCCCCCTCGGCATGGGTCAGCACCAGATGCATCAGCCGCAGCGTGTTGACATCGATGGTCGGCGTCTTTTCCAGGAAGCCCGACATCAGCCGGGTGCGGCGCGGCCGGTTGCGCGACATGCCGGCCAGCAGTTCCTCCGTGGCCTTCTTGTTGGCCAGCACGGCATCCAGATGCTTCACCGCGGCGACCCGCATCCGCTCCTTCATCACCATGGCGACGGGGGAGCGCAGGATGCGGTCGATCACCTCGCCGCGCGCCATCTCGTCCAGCGTCTCCTGCGCCTCCACCGCCAGCAGCGGAAAGGCGTCGCGGCTCAGCGCCTCCCACAGGGCGCCGACATCGACGCGCTGCAGCATGCCGGGGACGGCGACGCCGCCGTGATAGAGCACGTCGTCGTCGATCAGGAAGGCTTCGAACAGGTTGGTGAACAGGCGCCGGGCGCGGTTGGTGCGCTGGCGGTTCAGATACTCGATGACATATTGGCGGACGAGCTGGACACGGTCGGTCGGCTCGCTGTCCATGCCCTCGATCTCGCTCAGCAGGCTGTAGACGAGGCTGGCCGGCAGCCGCGCCACCAGGGCGTCGATCTTGTGCCGCAGCTCGTCCTGGTGCAGCTCTTCCGGGCGTATTTCGTCGGTCATGCGCGGGCCGCCACGCGATGTTGGGAAGCGATGGCGGGCGCAGAGGCGCCGCCGCGCGTCATTTAGGACGCAAACCGTAAATTTTTATGTAATGAACCGGAGAAGACGCAGGCCTGGGCGTGGCCCCCGCCGGCAGCGGACGGCCACGCCGAAACCCGTGGGCGCTCAGCCGTTGCGCAGCTTGGCGATCGGCTGCGAGAACTGCAGCTCGATGTCCCAGGGGAAGTGGATCCAGGTGTCCTGGCTGACTTCGGTGATGAAGGTGTCGACCAGCGGCCGGCCGGCCGGCTTGGCGTAGACGGTGGCGAAATGCGCCTTGGGCAGCATCTTGCGCACGACTTCCGCCGTCTTGCCGGTGTCCACCAGATCGTCGATGATCAGCCAGCCCTCGCCGTCGCCGGCGTTGGCGCCCTCGACACCCTTCAGCACCGTCGCGTTGCGCTGCTGCTGGTGGTCGTAGCTGGAGACGCAGACGGTGTCGATCATGCGGATCTCAAGCTCGCGCGCGATGATCGCCGCAGGAACCATGCCGCCGCGCGTGATCGCGATGATGCCCTTCCACGGGCCGCGGTCGATCAGGCGCCAGGCCAGCGCCTTGGCATTGCGGTGGAGCTCTTCCCAGGACACCGGGAAATGCTTGTTGAAGGGGGCTTCGGCCACGGGACTGACTCTCCAAAAACAGCAAGCGGACTGTATAACCCAGCCGCCGCCGCCGGGCAATCGGGGGCTATTTGTATGCCCATGCTCCGACGCCGCAGGGCTGCCGAAATTTCGTGAAAAAAGCGCTTGCGGGGCCGGGGGGCTTTGAGTATGTTGCGCGCCTCGACGCCGACGGCCCGCCGCCGACGCCGGGATGGACGGAAGGTGACACTGCCGACCGTCGCAGAATACACAGCGCGCCCGTAGCTCAGCTGGATAGAGCATCAGACTACGAATCTGAGGGTCAGGAGTTCGAATCTCTTCGGGCGC
>NZ_LGQY01000110.1:0-2777 GCF_003116065.1 Azospirillum sp. TSO5
CTGCTGATGCTGCAGACCCGGCAGCAGCTGGGCACCATCGCCCTCTCGCTGGCCAACCAGTCGCAGCAGTCGATCCTGCGCCTGTTCTAAGGCGTAGAGTTCGGACGGCAAGTTCGGGTAGGATCACGCCCGGCGGGCGGCGGCATCAGGCCGCCGCCCGTTTCTTTTTTGGGCCGGACCGGGCCGGCAAAGGCCGGACGGCGACGGCCCGCAAGCCCCGGGTTCCTCACTCATGCCACTCAAGTTCGTGCTTCGTCCCAACGAGAAGGTCATCATCAACGGTGCCGTCATCGGTGCCGGGGACCGTCCGGGCTCGTTCTTCCTTTACAACACCGCCAATTTCCTGCGTGGACGCGAGGTGCTGAAGGAAGAGCAGATCGACTGTATCGAGAAGAAGCTCTATTTCGTCATTCAGCTCGTCTACATCTTCCCGGAAGACTCGACGCTGAACCTTCAGCGCTTCGCCTCCATTCTCGACGAAACGCGCGAGGCGCGGCCCGACGCCGCCAAGACGCTGGACGAGATCACGCGACTGGTCGAAGGCCGCAACTACTACCGGGCGCTCAAGCTCTGCCGCAAACTGTTCAGGGCGGCGGACGGCGCGGTGGTCGATGACGGTGCCGAGCAGATCGGCGCCGAACAGATCGGCGGTGGCGCCGACGACGACGACACCCCGACGACAGACCGGATGCCGTGACCGCCGCTGATCTGCTCGACGCCGCATTGCCGCTGCACCGCGCCGGCCGCCTCGCCGAGGCGCTGGCGCTGTATCGCCGGATGCTGATCGACGATCCGGCGCATGCCGACGCGCTGCACCTGTCGGCCATGATCGCCTACCAGACCGGCCGGACCGCCGAGGCACTTTCCGGACTGGGGGCGGCCCTGGCGCTGCAGCCGCGCTTTCCGACCGCCTACAACAGCCTCGGCAATGTTCTGGCCGATCTGAACATGCCGGAGGAGGCGCTTGCCGCCTATGCGGTCGCGATCAGGCAGAACGACCGCTATGTCGAGGCCTATGGCAACCGCGCCACCGTGCTTCAGCACCTCGGCCGGCGGGAAGAGGCGGCGGACTCCTATGCACGCGCGCTGACCTTCGACCCCGACAATCTGACCGCCCGTTTCAACTACGGCATCCTCCAGCGGGAAATGGGCCGGATCGCGCCGGCGGCCAATGCCTTCTACGCGGTGGTCCAGGCCGACCCGTCGCGGTCCGCCGCCTGGCGGCATCTGGCGATCTGCCTGCGCGGGCTGGGCCACCCGGATGCGGAGGCCTGCCTGCGCCGTGCGCTGGAGGCTGTCCCGGCCGACGAGGAGCTGTCGCTGGAACTGGGCGTGCTGCTGAATGGCCGGGGCGACCATGGGGAGGCCTGCCGCATTCTCACTCCGGCGGTCGCGGCGCATCCCGGCAATGCGAAGTTGCACTTCACCTTCGGCACCGCCCTGCAGGGCATGGGGCGGCTGCGTGAGGCGGTCGCGCAGTTCCGCCTTGCGTTGGACCGCGAACCGACGATGCAGGGCGCCTGCAACAATCTGGGCGTGGCCCTGCTCGAACTCGGGATGACCGGCGAAGCCGTCCCGGTGCTGCGTCGGGCGCTGGTCCTCAGCCCCGACGACGCCGTGGCGGTCAACAACCACGGGACGTCGCTGGAGGATCGCTACGACCCCGCCTGCGATTTCGAACGGCCGGCGCGGTGGTACCGGCGCGCCCTGCGCCTTCGGCCCGACTACGGGAAGGCCCTGGTCAATCTCGCCGGCACCCACATCGGCATGCGGGAAACCATCCGCGCCGAGCATCTCTGTCGCCGTGCCGCGGCGGCCGATCCCCGAAGCGTGGAGGCCTTTTCCAACCTCGCCGGCCTGCTTCTCGAGCGCGACGACACCGCCGGGGCGGTGCGTCTGTACCGGCGCGCCTTGGCGCTCGACGCCGGGAACCCGACCGCATTGACCGGCTACGGCCTTGCCCTGCAGATTCTCGGCCGTATCGGGGAGGCGGAGGCGGCCCATCGGCGCGCGCTGGAGATCGACGGCAACAATGCGGAGGCCGCGGGCAATCTCGGCATGATGATCTGGCAATACCGCCAGGACCACGCGGCGGCCGAGCCCTTCATGAACCTCGCCTTGTCGGTCAATCCATCACTCGGCACGGCGCACCTCAACCGCGGCATGATGCGCCTCACCCGCGGCGATCTCGCCGGCGGGTGGGAGGGATATCGCTGGCGTTTCCGGGCCAAGGGGTATGTGAACCGCCGGATCGCCGCTCCGCTGTGGCGCGGCGAGGAGCCCGGTGGCAGCCGCATGCTGGTGTGGCGCGAGCAAGGGGTCGGTGACGAGATCCTGTTCGCCTCCTGCTATCCGGCGTTGATCGCGCGCGCCGGGCATGTGGTGATCGAATGCGACCGACGGTTGGTGCCGTTGTTCGCACGCTCCTTTCCCCGGGCGACCGTCCGGGCGGAATCGGTCGATGCCGCCGGCCGGGAGACGATTCATTCGCCGGACCGGCCGCCGGGCGTCGATTTCCATGTGCCGGCCGGCAACCTGCCGGAACTGTTGCGCGGCAGCCTGTCCGCCTTCGAGCCACAGGGGCCCTGGCTGGCGGCGGACCCGGCGCTGGTGGAGCGCTGGCGGGAGCGGCTGGCGGCGCTGGGGCCCGGCTTGCGGATTGGTATTGGCTGGCGCAGCCAGCTGATGACCGCCGAGCGCAAGGCCGCCTATGTGCTGCTGGAGCATTGGGGACCGCTGTTCGCCGTCCCCGGACTGGTGTTCGTCAACCTGCAATA
>NZ_LGQY01000031.1:0-81233 GCF_003116065.1 Azospirillum sp. TSO5
GCGCGCCCGTAGCTCAGCTGGATAGAGCATCAGACTACGAATCTGAGGGTCAGGAGTTCGAATCTCTTCGGGCGCGCCATCTTCTCCAGAAAGATATGATCGACACGCAAGGCCGCCTCCGGGCGGCCTTTGTCGTTTCGCGACTTCGTCACGCTGGCGCAAGCCCCGGTGGCTCCTCTACACTTGTGGCCCGGACCACTGGATGCATGGCCATGCCCCGCAGCGACTTCTATCCGCCCATCGACCCGTTCCAGACCGGCACCCTCGCCGTCGACGGGATCCACACGGTCTATTGGGAGCAGGCGGGCAACCCGCGCGGCGTGCCGGTGATGTTCCTGCATGGCGGGCCGGGGGCCGGCGCCTCGCCCACCCACCGCCGCTTCTTCGACCCCGCCCATTACCGCATCGTCGTGATGGACCAGCGCGGCGCAGGCCGCTCCACGCCGCTGGGCGAAACGCGCGAGAACACCACCGAACGGCTGGTCGAGGACATCGAGACGCTGCGCCGGCATTTGGGCATCGAGCGCTGGCACCTGTTCGGCGGCTCCTGGGGCTCGACGCTGGCGCTCGCCTATGCCCAGACCCATCCCGACCGCTGCCTGGGCCTGATCCTGCGCGGCATCTTCCTGATGCGGAAGGCGGAGATCGACTGGTTCCTCTATTCCATGCGCATCCTCTTCCCCGAGGCCTGGGCCGCCTTCGCCGGCCACATCCCGGAGGACGAGCGCGACGATCTGCTGGAGGCCTACTGGAAGCGGCTCGATTCGGCCGACCCGATGGTGCGCATGGCCGCGGCGCGGGTGTGGAGCGTCTATGAGGGCAGCTGCTCCTCCCTGCTGCCGTCGCCCGACCTGATCGCGGCGAGCGGCGAGGACCGCCACGCCCTGGGGCTGGCGCGGATCGAGGCGCATTATTTCCGCTCCAACCGCTTCACGCCGGAAGACAAGCTGCTGCGCGACGTCTCCCGCATCCGCCATCTGCCGGGGGTGATCGTCCAGGGCCGCTACGACATCGTCTGCCCGGTGATCTCCGCCGACGCGCTGCACCGCGCCTGGCCGGAAGCCGACTACCGCATCGTCCCCGACGCCGGCCACTCCGCCATGGAACCCGGCATCCGCGCCGCCCTGATCCAGGCGACCGAGCGGTTCAAAGAGTATCGGTAAGGGCTTTAACTTCCATCCCACCCACCCCACACTCTGCCGATGCCTGAACTTCCCGAAGTCGAGACGGTGTGCCGGGGCCTCGCCCCGCATCTCGAAGGCCGGCGGCTGGTCCGTGTGGAACAGCGGCGGCCGAACCTGCGCACCCCCTTTCCACCGCGCTTCTGCGAGCGGCTGACCGGCCGGCGCGTCGAGTCGGTGCGGCGGCGGGCCAAATACATCCTGATGCATCTGGACGACGGCGGTGTGCTGATTGCCCATCTCGGCATGTCCGGCCGCATGATCATCGTGCCGGAGCGGCCCGAGGCCTTCGACAAGCACGACCATGTGGTGTTCGAGACCGACGCCGGAACCGTGGTGACCTTCAACGACGCCCGCCGCTTCGGGCTGATGGACCTGACGGTGGCCGACGCGCTGGGCGACCACCCGATGCTGCGCAACCTGGGACCGGAGCCGCTGGGCAACGAGTTCTCCGGTCCCGAACTGGCCCGCCGGCTGGCCGGCAAGATCACGCCGATCAAGGCCGCCCTGCTCGACCAGAGCATCGTCGTCGGGCTCGGCAACATCTATGTGTCGGAGGCGCTGTACCAGTCCGGCATTCTGCCGACCCGGACATCCGCCAGCCTGACGGCCGCGGAGGTCGACCGGCTCGCCACCGCGGTGCGCGAGGTGCTGGAGCGCGCGATCGCCGCCGGCGGCTCCTCCTTGCGCGACTACCGGCAGGCGTCGGGGGAGCTGGGCTATTTCCAGCACCAGTTCGCCGTCTATGACCGGGAGGGGGAGGGCTGCCCCGATTGCGACTGCGACCGTGCCCGGACAGGGGGCGTTCAGCGGATTGTACAGTCAGGCCGCTCGACTTTCTTTTGTGCGGCGCGCCAACGGTGATATAGCTGGGGCATGACGGCTCTACCGGCCATGCTCCGGGCGGCGTCCGCCGCTTTCCTCCTTGCCGGCCCCGCGGTCGCGGGCCTGGGGAGCTTCCTCGTTCCCATTCCTCCGGCTCAAGCGGCCCCACCGGCTTTTGCCGAGTCCGGGCCGTTCGTCCCCGGCTTCACCGACGTTCCGGTGATGCCCGGGCTGGCGACCGCCGAATCGGAACCGCTGGTCTTCGACAAGCCGGGCGGGCGGATCGTCCAGGCCGTGCTGTCGGGCGAGGTGCCGCGTCAGGCGGTGCTGGCCTTCTACGACCAGACTCTGCCGCAGCTTGGCTGGCGCCGGACCGCCGACCGCGTCTTCGTCCGCGAGGGCGAGGAATTGCGGCTGGAGTTCCCCAAGCCGGCCGGCCAAGGCACTGGTCAGAAGGCCGCGACCGCCGTCCGCTTCACTTTGACGCCGCGCTGATCGCGGGGACACCCGCCATACTCGCGCCGGTTCAGGATCGAACATCTCAACAACCACGAGTCCCGGAGGCAACCGGGCTCGCCCCATCGGGAGAGTGCTGCAGCCATGTCCTATGAAACCATCCTCGTCGAGACCCGGGGCCCGGTCGGCCTGATCACGCTGAACCGTCCGAAGGCGCTGAACGCGCTGTGCGACCAGCTGGTGACCGAGCTGGGCCAGGCGCTGGACGCCTTCGAGGCCGATTCCGCCATCGGCGCCATCGTCGTCACCGGGTCGGAGCGCGCCTTCGCCGCCGGCGCCGACATCAAGGAGATGGCCGGCTTCTCTTATATGGATGTCTACAACTCCAACTTCATCACCGCGAAGTGGGAGCGGCTGGCCAAGTGCCGCAAGCCGACCATCGCCGCGGTCGCCGGCTTCGCGCTCGGCGGCGGCTGCGAGCTGGCGATGATGGCCGACTTCATCCTGGCGGCCGACACCGCCAAGTTCGGCCAGCCGGAAGTCACCATCGGCACCATCCCCGGCGCCGGCGGCACCCAGCGCCTGACCCGCTTCGTCGGTAAGTCCAAGGCGATGGAGATGGTCCTGACCGGCCGCATGATCGACGCCGCCGAGGCCGAGCGCTGCGGCCTCGTCTCCCGCGTCGTCCCGGCCGCCGAGCTGGTGGAGGAGGCGGTGAAGGTCGCCACCAAGATCGCCTCGCTGTCGCAGCCGGTCATCGCCATGGCCAAGGAGGCGGTCAATGCCGCCTACGAGACGACGCTGGCCGAGGGCGTCCGCTTCGAACGCCGCCTGTTCCATTCGACCTTCGCCACCGAAGACCAGAAGGAAGGCATGGCAGCCTTCGCCGAGAAGCGCCAGCCCGGCTGGAAGAATCGCTGAGTCGCCGATACAGCGCCAACCCGGCGTTGACTCTGCCTGCTGAGCCGTCCCCTGCATCTTGCGGGGGACGGACCAGATCCCATCAAGATGTCGTTTAGTTACGATTAGTCAAAATCAACGGGCGACCACGCCTTGACTCGGGGTGCGCTGCCGCGTATAAGGCGCGCTCGCATCACGACAGCCGTGTCGTTCGGAGTAGGGTTTCCATGGCCAATCATAAGTCCGCTGAAAAGCGCATTCGTCAGACCGAGCGTCGCACGGAAGTCAACCGTGCCCGCATCAGCCGCATCCGTTCCTTCGTGAAGAAGGTCGAGGGCGCGATCCAGAGCGGCGACAAGTCCGCCGCCGCCGAGGCGTTCAAGTCCGCTCAGCCGGAAATGATGCGCGGCGTGTCCAAGGGTGTGCTGCACAAGAACACCGTGTCGCGCAAGCTGTCGCGTCTGTCGGCTGCGATCAAGGCTCTCTGATCGAGTCTTCATCCGCTGCTTTCAAAAAGCCGCGCCCGTGACTCGGGGCGCGGCTTTTTGCGTTTAAAGTAAATATGCGGATGCTCGACAATTGTCTTAGATTGTTCTTAGGGTCGCGTATGAGATTCGGGATCGGTCTTGTGGTCAAAGCGAACGTTTTTATCTTTTTGGGCCGTTCGCCATCTGTCCCATTGCCAGATTTCCGCGGCCTCGTTAGACTTTTGATCCATTCGGCCGGACGAATTGGGGTGATGCAACACTCTGTGTCCGGTTGAACACAGCAGTGAAATACTGAAGGTCTTACGCCGGATCAGGGCTTGTTGAGTCCCGGTCGTTCGCACGATCTTCTTTTACTTACAAGCTGTCGTGCTTGGGGCGGGATTTACGATCCCGTCGACTCTTGCGCGTGCTTTTTGGGTATGGTGTTCCGTTCGGGGTTATCCTTGCCCGGAGTCTTCCGGGCTGGACCAGACGGGCGGCTATTCCGGTTGCAGAACCGGATTTGGGGCCGGTTGCGGGGTGATCCCGCGCCGCCACGGCGGTGTGGCCGGCCGGCGGAAGGAGCGGGAGTAAGGGAGCATGTCGGTCGGCGTGTCGTTGGATCAGCAGTGGGCGCGCATTCGCGGACGCCTGAAGGAAGAGGTGGGCGAGATCGCCTACCGGAGCTGGCTTCAGCCGCTGTCCGTCGCCAGCCTGGTCGGCGGCGAGGTGTGCATCGTCGTGCCCACGCGCTTCATGCGCGACTGGGTGCTGACCCACTATGCCGACCGCATCCGCGCCCTCTGGTCCGGCGAGAATCCGGAAGTCCAGTCGATCGACGTCATCGTCGCCTCCACCAACCCGCCGGCGGCGCTGGTCGCCGACAACGACGACCGTGATGATGGGCGTGATGGGGGCCGCGACGATGGTCGCGCCACTCCGCCCCAGCGCGGCTTCGAATCGCGTGCCGGCGATTCCCGCCCGGCTCCCCGTCCGCTGCCGCCGTCCTCCGCCGAACCGGCGCCGTCGACCGTCTACACCTCCGCCTCCTATGGCGGGGCGTCGGACGAATCGCCGAACGCCGTCCCCGCGATTCTGGAGGACCGCTCCGACCTGTCGGCGGCGTTAGACCCGCGATTCACCTTCGAGAATTTCGTCGTCGGCAAGCCGAACGAGCTGGCCCATGCCGCCGCCCGCCGCGTCGCCGACGCCACCACCGTGACCTTCAACCCGCTGTTCCTCTATGGCGGGGTGGGGTTGGGCAAGACCCACCTGATGCACGCGCTGGCCTGGCAGATCCGCAAGAACGACCCGAACCGCAAGGTGCTGTACCTGTCGGCCGAGAAGTTCATGTACCAGTTCATCCGGGCGTTGCGCTTCAAGGACACGATGGCCTTCAAGCAGCAGTTCCGTTCGGTCGACGTGCTGATGATCGACGACGTGCAGTTCATCAGCGGCAAGGACAGCACGCAGGAGGAGTTCTTCCACACCTTCAACGCGCTGGTCGACCAGAACCGGCAGGTCATCATCTCCGCCGACAAGAGCCCGTCCGACCTGGAAGGCATGGAGGAGCGGCTGCGCTCCCGCCTCGGCTGGGGGCTGGTTGCCGACATCCACCCGACCACCTACGAGCTGCGGCTGGGCATCCTCCAGGCCAAGGCCGACGCGCTCCAGGCCAGCATCCCGCTGAAGGTGCTGGAGTTCCTCGCCCACAAGATCACGTCCAACGTGCGCGAGCTGGAAGGGGCGCTGAACCGCATCGTCGCCCATGCCGAGCTGGTCGGCCGTTCCATCTCGCTGGAGACGACGCAGGAGGTTCTGCACGACCTGCTGCGCGCCAACGACCGCCGCGTCACCATCGACGAGATCCAGAAGCGGGTGGCGGAGCATTACAACATCCGCGTCGCCGACATGCATTCCGCCCGCCGCGCCCGCGCGGTGGCCCGCCCGCGCCAGATCGCCATGTATCTGGCCAAGCAGCTGACCGCCCGCTCCCTGCCGGAAATCGGCCGCAAGTTCGGCGGTCGTGACCACACCACGGTCATGCATGCGGTGAAGAAGGTGGACGAGTTGCGCGCCACCGATCCGTCCTTCGCCGAGGATGTCGAACTGCTGCGGCGGATGCTCGAAAGCTGAAGTTCGTTCGGCCCACCAATCAAATACCCGATTAATCGTCAAAGCAACCGCTCAATCAACCGCGACTTGTCGCCACGCCGCTATCCCATCGCGATGGGAAGTTTGCTAAGGTCCGCGCGCACGGAATCTTTGCGGACGGCGTGGGTGTTGTGGTGGAAACGAATATTCTTGTCGTCGATGATTCCAATTTCTTTCGCGACCTGATCCGGACAGATCTGGAAAGCAACGGTTACCGTGTGTTGCTTGCGGAGGATGGGGCGCAGGCGCTGTCGCTCTACCGCAGCCACGACATCCACATCCTCATCACCGATCTGGAAATGCCGGTGATGACCGGACTGGAGCTGTGCTGGCATGTCCGGGCGGAGGACGACCAGCACCGCACCTTCACCATCCTGATGACCGGCGACACCGAGACGGCCCGGCGGATCGAGGCCTTCGACTCCGGCGCCGACGAATTCCTGGCCAAGCCGATCGACCTGTCGATGCTGCGCGCCCGCGTTCGCGCCGGGGAGCGCATCACCCGCATGCACCGGGTGATGGTGGAGATGCTGCACACCGATTACCTGACCGGCGTGCTGAACCGCCGTTATTTCATGGAGCGGCTGGACCAGGCCTACCGCGCCGCGAAGGAGACCGGCTCACCGCTGGCGGTGGCGATGTTCGACATCGATCATTTCAAGACGATCAACGACACCCACGGCCACAGCAACGGCGACCTCGCGCTGAAACGCTTCGCCGACCATTGCGCCGCCCAGCTGCCCGACGGCGGCTTCCTCGGCCGGTTGGGCGGGGAGGAGTTCTGCCTGTGCCTGCCCGCCGCCGACCTGGATGCAGGGCTGGCGCGGGTGGAGGCGATCCGCCGCTCCACCGCGGAGTTGATGGTGGAGACCGGCAGCGGGTCCAGCTTCGGCTTCACCGTCAGCATCGGCATGTGCCTGGACCAGGACACCGACTCGGTCAACGACCTGATGGCCCAGGCCGACGAGGCGCTCTATTTCGCCAAGCGCAGCGGCCGCAACCGCACCGTTCTGCGCGGCGCCGAAGGCGTAACGGTGAAGGCGCGCTTCTACGTGATGTGACGGCTCTATGAAGTTTGGCGGAGCTTCATCTTCCCCCATGGACGGACGGCTTTTGTCTCAGGCACACTTTCCGCCTTAAACGGGGCTGCGCGAAGCCGCCGCCGCGGGAACCTGACAAAACGCCATCCAAGAGCCAGGGAGACCGGACGTCATGTCCCAGACTGATCTAATGGGGATCGATCACGCCCAGACCGAGTCCCAGCGGTCCAGCGCCGAGACCCAGCGCGCCGCCAAGAGCTTCACCCGCCGCCTGCTGCTGCAAAGTGCCGCTGCCGCCGCCGGTGTCGCCTCGGTCGGCCCCTTCATCCTGCGCGAGGGCCGCGCGGCGTCGGGTTCGGTGAAGATCTTCTCCTGGGCCGGCTACATCAGCCCGGACATGCTGGCCGACTTCGAGAAGAAGACCGGCGTCCAGGCGACCCTGACCGAATACGGCACCAACGACGAGCTGCTGAACCAGCTGAAGGCCACCGGCGGCGCCGGCTTCGACATCATCCACCCCACTGTCGACCGCGTGCCGAACTATGTCGAATACGAGCTGGTGCAGCCGATCGACGAATCGAAGGTGAAGTGGGACGGCTGCCTGAAGTCGTCGGTCGAGGGTTCCGCCGGCATGGGCGGCGTCGTCGGCGGCAAGCGCTATTTCGCCCCGGCCGATTGGGGGACGGAGGCGCTGGCCTATGACATGAAGAAGGCGCCGCTGACCTACGGCACCGCCAGCTACGGCGACCTGTGGGCGCCGGCCAATGCCGGCAAGGTGACGGTGCGCGGCCATTCGGCGCTGATCGGCATCGCGCTGTGGCTGGAAAGCCAGGGCAAGCTGCCGCACCCCGTCCGCGACCAGTTCAAGGACGAGACTAAGGCGCGTGCCAACTTCGACGCCATCCTGAAGGTGGCCGCCGCCAACAAGAAGTCGGTCGCCCAGTTCTGGACCAACGAGAACGAGGCCCAGGGCGCCTTCCGCACCAACGGCTGCATCATCGGCCAGACCTGGGACAGCAGCGCCGTGGCCCTGCGCAAGGAAGGCCTGCCGGTCCGCTTCGTCGCGCCGAAGGAAGGCGCGCTCGCCTGGATGGAAGGTTTCGCCATCCCGAAGAAGGCGGAGAACCTGGAGAACGCCTATGCCTGGATCAACTGGTTCTACACGCCCCAGGCCGGCGCGCTCTACACCAACCATTCCGGCATCTCCAGCACCGCAGTCGGCGCCGAGGCCCACCTGACCGACCTGAACAAGCAGTTCTTCGCCGACGCCTATCCGGGCGACGCGCTGCAGAAGCTGTGGTGGTGGCCGATCCAGGAGGCGTGGTACGTCTCCATCCGCAACGAGTACCAGGACCGCTTCCTGGCGGCGTGACCCGCAGACAGAAGAGGCCATGAGCCAAGACGTCCAACTCGACCACGTCACCATGCGGTTCGGCGACACCGTCGCCGTCCGCGACGTGTCGCTGACCATCGGGGCGGGGGAGTTCTTCAGCTTCCTCGGGCCCTCCGGCTGCGGCAAGACCACCATCCTGCGCATGATCTCCGGCTTCATGGAGCCGACCGACGGCGTCATCCGCATCGGCGGCCGGGACATGCGCGGGATCGGGCCGAACAAGCGGCCGACCGCGCTGATCTTCCAGAACCTGGCCCTGTTCCCGCTGATGACGGTGGCGGACAACATCGGCTTCGGGCTGGAGGTGCGCGGCGTGCCGTCGGCCGACCGCCGCCGCCGCGTCCGCGAACTGCTGGAGCTGGTGGCGCTGCCCGACACGGCGGACAAGCGGGTGACCGACCTGTCCGGCGGCCAGCGCCAGCGCATCGCCATCGCCCGCGCGCTGGCGGTGGAGCCGGCGGTGCTGCTGCTCGACGAACCGCTCTCCGCGCTCGATCTCAAGCTGCGCCAGCACATGCGCGCCGAGCTGCGCGAGTTGCAGAAGCGCACCGGCGTCACCTTCATCTACATCACCCACGACCAGGGCGAGGCCCTGACCATGTCCGACCGCATCGGCGTGATGTCGCGCGGCGTGCTGGAGCAGGTGGGCGACGGCAAGACCATCTACGACCACCCGGAAACCGCCTTCGTCGCGTCCTTCGTCGGCGAGTCGAATCGCTTTTCCGGTCCGGTCACCCAGGCGGCGGATGGCTGGGCGGTCCTCGACACCGCCTTCGGCCCACTGCGCGGCCGCAACCCGCGCGGACTTGGCCCCGGCGACCGCGCCACCCTCTATGTCCGGCCGGAACGTCTGGCGCCGGGCGACAGCGACAACAGCCTGACCGCCCGCGTCAGCCACAGTGACTTCGAGGGCGCCTTCGTCAACGCCTTCCTCGACGGCGGCCTGACCGTGCAGATGCCGCATCTGGGCCAGGAGCCCGCCTTCGTTCCCGGCGAGACCGTGCGGTTGGGCTTCCGCGCGGCGGACGCGGTGGTGCTGCCGACGGCATAAGCCGCCTTCAACGCAAACGAAAACGCCCCGGCCAACCGGCCGAGGCGTTTCGCATTGTCAAACTCGCAAGCGTCAGTGCGTCTGCTGGATCGCCGACAGCTGCCACTGGCCGCCGCGGGGGCGGACGAAGGTCCACAGCTCCGTCGCCTCGGTCGGCTGCGAGGCGTTGCCCTCGATCACCCGGCCACTGGCGCGGTCCACCGTGACGTCGATCAGCGAGAAGCGCATGGCGACGGTGGCGTATTCCTGCGCCCCTTCGCGCCAGCCCTCGGCCAGATCGCCCTGGAGCAGGCGGACGTCGCTGACCTTGTTGATCACGCCGCGGTTGCGGTTCTCCGCCAGATCGTCGCCGAAGTAGGCGAACATCTCCGGCGTCGTCGCCGCGCGCAGCGCGTCGGCATCCTCGCGCCCGTAGGCGGTCTGGACGGTGACGAGCAGCCGCTCGAACGCCTCGAAGTCGGCCGGCTGGATGCCGATCTCGTCGGCTGCCTGACGGCGCTGGGCCGGGCCGGCGTTGCCGCCACCCATACCACCACCAACCGGGCCACCAACCGGGTTATAGCCGACATCCGCCGAGTCGCGATTTAGCGGACCACCGGCATAAGCCGGCCGGTTCCCGCCCAGCGGACCGCCGGACGCCGCGGTGTTGGCAGTCTGCGAGCGGTTGCGGAAGAAGCGCATGGCGAGCCGGACCAGGAAGACGACCAGCAGGATCTGCAGGATGAAGCCCAGGATGCCGCCGAAGCTGCCCAAACCGTCGAAGAAGCCGCCGCCGAACAGCATCGCGCCGATGCCGGCGCCGATCAGGCCGCCCATCAGGCCCGACATGAAGCCGCCGCCGAAGAAGCCGCGCGAGGGCGCCGCCGCCGGGGCGGTGGAACCGGGGCGCTGCATGCCCGGCGAGGCCTGCGGAGCGGCCGAGCGCTCCATCGGCGACACCGCGCTCGGCGCCGTGCTGGTGGCGGCCGGCGCATCATAGGTGCGGCTGCCGCGGCTGCCCGAAGAGCTGCTCTTGCCGGCGCGGGCGTCGGCGGTGCCGGCGGCCAGCGCCATCACCAGGGCAACCGCCACCGCCGTGGCAGCGCGGGCGCCCCGCATTCCGGTGGAGGTGGCGGAAAGGCTCGAAGGTCGGGTCTTCTCGCTCATGATCGTGCTCGCTTGTCGCATCTGGTCTGTTGTCCAGCTTTGCCAGATGGGGGTGGTCCCGCCTCCGTTTAAGAGGCGGTCTCACTTTTTTCGAGCAACAATCAGAACGGCCGCTTAATCGGTCTCACTTTGCAGAGCATCGATCGCCCGGCGGTCGCGCTTGGTCGGCCGCCCAGCGCCCGGCGCGCGGTAGGGGTCCTGCAAGCGCTCTTCCGGAACCGGCGGGGCGAGATCCTCGTACAGCGCCTGGGCTTCCGGCGCCGGCCCGCGCCGGCTTCCCAGCGCCACCACCTTGATGACGCGGATGTGCCGCCCTTGGGCGAAGGTCAGCACATCGCCCGGCTTCACCGCCGCATGCGCCTTGGTCACTACCGCCCCCGACAGCCGCACGCCCCCGTCGTTGCACAGCTTGGCGGCAAGGCTGCGCGTCTTGAAGAAGCGCGCATACCAAAGCCACTTGTCGATCCGCAGCCGGCCGGGGGTGGAGTCTTCGGTGTCGGTGTTGCTCATGGGCGTTTCCGGTTGGTGGTTCAGGTTGTTCAGTCCGCTGCGTTAGACCCCCTCACATCCCCGACAGTTGCCGCAGCTTGGCGAATGGGTGGTCCTCGTTCGTCGGCCGCTCCCGCCGCTGTCGGTTCCCCTGCTGCTGCCTGGGTGGCCGCTTCCGCTTCCAGGTCACCGCCCCATCCTCGGCGACGATCCGCACATAGCCCAGCCCGGTCAGCACCACCCCCAGCTCCTCCGCCGACAGGCCGACGCGCTGGCCGAGCGCCACTTCGCGGATCGGGGCGTTGGCCTTGGACGCGGTCAGCAACTCCGTCTCCAGCCGGTCGAGCATATCGACGCGCAGTGCCCGCCCGCCGGCCAGCGGATAGCCGATGGCTTCCCAGAAAGCCGGCGGCGCGCCGCCGTCCCTGACCGGCGGCGCCTCCACCGACACGCGGCCGGGCGGCGGGATCGGCACCGGCAGCGGATGACCTTGTGCCACCGCCCACAGCAGCCCGCGCAAACTCACCGCCGCCGGCTTGGCGAGCGCCGTCAGATAGAGGTGCGACACCCCCAGCCGGACGCCCAGCTTGGTCAGCGCCTTGCGGTCCTCGCGCTCCAGCCGCTCCACCATGTCGGCGACCGGCGCCCGCGGCAGCACCCCCAGCCCCTCGACCAGTTGGAAGACCAGCCCGCGCCCGGCGCCCGACAGTCCCTCGGCGGCGGACAGCGCGAACAGCGGCTTCAGCCGGGCGGCGATGTGGTCCTTCAGCCAGCGGTCCAGCCGCGCCCGCACCCGTTCGCGTTGGGCCTGATCCAGCATGCCTTCGTCGAACGGCACCACCAGCGGCGCCAGCACCGACGGCCCGGCCGCCAGCCGCGCCACCGGCAGATTGTCGGCGCTCAGCACCCCGTCCGGCCCCAGCGTGAAGACATCGTCCGGCTCCGCCTCGAAGGCGCGCAGCCGCTTGGCAAGTTCATCCCGCAGCGCGCGGCGGGCGGCAGTCAGCAGCGACTTCGCCTCGTCGGAGCGGTCGGGCGCGTCGGGGACGAAGCGGAAGCCCTCCAGCCGCCCGACGACATGCCCCTCCACCACCACCTCGCCGTCGGCGCGCACGCCGCCCAGCAGCGACCGGCCATCCTTCAGCGTCCGCGACAGCGTGGCGGAGCGGCGGTCGATGAAGCGCTGGGTCAGCCGCTCGTGCAGGGCGTCGGACAGCCGGTCCTCGATGGAGCGGGTGCGTTCCTGCCAGTGCAGCGGGTCCTTCAGCCAGGTCGGCCGGTTGGAGATGTAGGTCCAGGTGCGGATATGGGCGATGCGGGCGACCAGCGCGTCGATGTCGCCCTCGGTCCGGTCGAGCCGGGCGATCTGCTTCGCCACCCAATCGTCGTCCAGCCGGCGCATGGCCCCGCGCAGGCTGCGGAAGACCTGGGCCAGCAGCTTGGTGTGGGCATCCGACAGCACCTTGCGGAAGTCGGGGACCTGACAGACCTCCCACAGCAGCTTGACGGCATCCCGGCCGCGGGCGAGGTCCATGATCTCCGGATCGCGCACCAGGGCCTGCAAGGCCAGATGGTCGTCGGCCTCGCGCACGCGGCTCAGCTCCTGGATCGGCGCCCGTTCCTCCAGCGATTTCAGCAGGAAGCCCGGCGTGTCGAAACGCAGGTCGCTGTTGCGCCAGGACAGGGTCTTGACCGTCTCGAACTCGTGGTTTTCGACGCGGGTGACCAGATCGGCGTCCAGCTCCCCCACCTCGTCGGTGGTGCCGAAGGTGCCGTCGCGCATGTGGCGCCCGGCGCGGCCGGCGATCTGCGCCACCTCGGCGGGGCGCAGGCGGCGCGGGGCGAAGCCGTCGAACTTGACGATGCGGGCGAAGGCGACATGGTCGACATCCATGTTCAGCCCCATGCCGATGGCATCGGTCGCCACCAGATAATCGACCTCGCCCGCCTGATAGAGCCCGACCTGGGCGTTGCGCGTGCGCGGGCTGAGCGCGCCCAGCACCACGGCGGTGCCGCCGCGCTGACGCCGGATCATCTCGGCGATGGCATAGACATCGGTGGCGGAAAAGGCGACGACGGCGGAACGCGGCGGCAGGCGCGTCAGCTTCTTGTAGCCCGCATAGGTCAGCTGGGAGAAGCGCGGCCGGCTGATGAACTCCGCCTTCGGCACCAGCCGGCGGATCATCGGCTGCATCGAATCGGACCCCAGCACCATCGTCTCGACCATGCCGCGGGCGTTCAGCAACCGGTCGGTGAAGATGTGGCCGCGCTCCGGATCGGCGCAGAGCTGGATTTCGTCCACCGCCAGGAAATCGACGGCGCGGTCCAGCGGCATCGATTCGACGGTGCAGACCCAGTATGACGGGTTGGGGGGCAGGATCTTCTCCTCCCCCGTCACCAGCGCGACGGCGTTCTTTCCCTTGATCGAAACGATGCGGTCATAGTTCTCCCGCGCCAGCAGGCGCAGGGGAAAGCCGATCATTCCGGACCGGTGACCGAGCATGCGCTCGATCGCCAGATAGGTCTTGCCGGTGTTGGTCGGCCCCAGCACGGCGACCACACGGCCCCCCCGCCCAAGACCGCCGCCCGCCGAAGCGTGAGAGGCCGAAGCCATCGACGAAATCATGGGGTTAAGCTTTGGGGTGCGCAGGCCCGCAATGCAAGCGGCGGCTTGTCTTTATGGCCTACTCTCCCTCTCCCAAAAACGACAAGGGCCGCCGAAGGGGGATTCGGCGGCCCATGGTCTCACGGCGGCTGCGTTGGGGG
This sequence comes from Azospirillum sp. TSO5, assembly GCF_003116065.1. Lineage (NCBI taxonomy): Bacteria > Pseudomonadati > Pseudomonadota > Alphaproteobacteria > Rhodospirillales > Azospirillaceae > Azospirillum > Azospirillum sp. TSO5. Next base: position 13,869 of record NZ_LGQY01000031.1, read on the forward strand.
GCTTGGGGTCGCCGCCGGGAGCCTGTCTGTTACGTCCTTACTTGGGCTGCTCCTGCGGAGCCGGCGCCGGACCCTTTCCCGGAGCCATGCCGCCCGGACCCATCATACCGCCCGGTCCCATGCCGTGATGGCGCGGGCCGTCATGGTCCCAGCCGCCCGGGCCACCCATATGGCCGCCATGATGACCGCCCATCCGGCCACCCATGCCGCCCGGACCCTGGTTCAGCATGCGGTCGGCCTGCTTCTGCTGGTCGGGCGTCAGCTGGCCATAGAGGTCGGTCAATGCCGGACGGATGGTCTGGATCTGCTGCAGGTGGGCCTGCATCATCTGCTCGGCGCGCTCAAGGCGCTGGGGCAGGGCGGCAGGGCGCGGCTGGTCCTTGAACTTGACGCACAGGTCCTGCGTCGGCTTCAGGCTGGAGCGGGCGGCGTCGGCGAACTTGGTCCAGGCGGCGCGCTGCTGTTCGGTGATGTTCAGCTTCTTCTCCGCATAGGCCAGCTTGCCGGCCAGACGGGCCTCCTGGTCCTCGCACATGCGGGCGAAGTGGCGGTCGGGTCCGCCGGCGCCCGGACCCATGCCGGGACCGCCGGGCTGCGGGCCACCCTGGGCGAAGACCGGAACGGCCACGCCGAGACCGGCGACCAGCAGGGCGGACGTCAGAAGGGCGCGTTTCATGGTGACAACTCCTCAGTGTTTGGACCGTGGGTCACGGTGCTGATTAAACCCCGGTTGGAGGGGGCTTATTCCGTTGGGACCTTGCCGGCCGCATCGCCGGCGCTGTCCCGATGACCAGACAATGGGCGCCGAACGTTGCGGTCGAATGTCCGCAAACCGGTCATTTGGTAACAGAGTGTAACCGTCGGCCGCCCCGTAACCGGGCGTTACACATTTCCCCTTCACCCCCGACGCGCCTCGCCCGATCATGGGGCCATGGACCGCACGCCCCACCTCCTCGTCGTCGACGACGACCGCGAAATCCGCTCCCTCGTCGCCCAGTTCCTGACCAAGCACGGCTTCCGGGTCACCGGGGTCCGGGACGGGGCGGAGATGATGCGCACGCTCGACGGCGCCCGCGTCGACCTGATCGTCCTCGACCTGATGCTGCCGGGAGAGGACGGGCTGTCGCTCTGCCGCCGCCTGCGCGCCACACCGCAGACGGCGCAGACCCCCGTCATCATGCTGACCGCCATGGGGGAGGAGACCGACCGCATCGTCGGGCTGGAGATGGGCGCCGACGACTACCTGGCGAAGCCCTTCAGCCCGCGCGAGCTGCTGGCCCGCATCAAGGCGGTTCTGCGCCGCGTCTCCGCCCCGCCGGTGGCGGGCGCTCCGGCGGCGGCCGGCACGGTGCTGCGCTTCGAAGGCTGGTCGCTCGACCTGACCAAGCGGGAACTGCGCTCGCCCGACGGCGTGCTGGTCCAGCTGTCGGCCGGCGAGTACGACCTGCTGGTCGCCTTCGTCGAGCATCCGCAGCGGGTGCTGACCCGCGACCAGCTTCTCGATCTGGCGCGCGGACGGTCGGCGGTGCCCTTCGACCGCTCCATCGACGTGCAGGTCAGCCGGCTGCGCCGCAAGATCGAACCCGATCCGGCAGAGCCGGCGCTGATCAAGACGGTGCGCGGCGGCGGCTATCTCTTCACCCCGACGGTCGGCAGCGGCGGATCGGCATCGTGACCGCGCAACCGGAAGAGATGACGGCGAAATCCCGGCTGGCCCGCCGCCGCAGCCTTCGCCGCCTGCGGCTCGGCTTCCCCGACAGCCTCGCCGCGCGCATCGCCCTGACGGTGGTGCTGGCGCTGCTGCTGACCCAGGCGATCAGCGCGCTGGTCTATCTGACCGACCGCAGCGAGGGGCCGCCGATCCACGGTCCCAACGTGCTGATCCAGCGCATCACCGCCATCGTCCAGCTGGTGGAAAGCACGCCGCCGTCGGGTCGCGAGCGGGTGGTGCGCGCCATCGACGACCCGGTCCTGCGCGTCGAATGGCGTCCCGACCGCCCGCCGCCGCTGTCACCCGACGCCATTTCCAGCGGCCGGTTCGAAGGGCTGAAGCGCCGGCTGAGCGAGTCCCTCGACACCGCCGACCGCAACCTTATGGTCGAGGTCCAGCGTCCGCCCCGTGGCGATGTCCGTGGCGACGACCACCCGCACCCGCCCTTCATGGGCGGTGACGAGCCGCGACGCTGGGGGCCGCATGTCCGGCTGTCGGTGCGGCTCGGCGACGGGTCGTGGCTCAGCTTCACCGGCGGCGATCCGCTGGCCGGTCCCTTCGGCATCGTCCGCTTCCTGTTGTGGATGGGCGCGATCGTCGCGGTGATCCTCCTGGTGTCGCTGCTGGCCGCCCGCCGGGTGACGGCGCCGCTGGCCGGCTTCGCCGCCGCCGCCGAACGGCTCAGCGTCGACGGTCAGGCCGATCCGCTGACCGAGGAGGGGCCGCGCGAGTTGCGCGCCGCCACCCGCGCCTTCAACCGGATGCAGGCGCGGCTCGCCCGCTTCGTCGCCGACCGCACCCAGATGCTGGCAGCGATCAGCCACGACCTGCGCACGCCGATCACCCGCCTGCGCCTGCGCGCCGAGTTGGTCGACGATCCGGAGATGCAGCGCCGGATGCTGGCCGACCTGGACGAGATGGAGGCGATGATCTCCGCCACGCTGGCCTTCGCCCGCGACGACGCCCAGCGCGAGCCGCGCGGCCGCTTCGACCTCGCCGACCTGCTGCAGAGCCTGTGCGACGACCGCGTCGATGCCGGCCACCGCGCCCTCTATGACGGCCCGGCCCATGTGGTGGCGGAAGGCCGCCCGGTGGCGCTGCGCCGGGCGCTGGCCAACCTGATGGACAACGCCATCAAGTATGGCGGCGGCTTCACCGTCCGGTTGGAGACCAGCGCCGACGGTGCCAACGCTCAAGCCCTGATCCACATCGACGACGACGGCCCCGGCATCCCGGAGGCGGAGTTCGAGAAGGTCTTTGCCCCCTTCTACCGGCTGGAGCGCTCCCGCTCCCGCGATACCGGCGGCGTCGGCCTGGGCCTGTCCACCGCCCGCAGCATCATCCGCGGCCATGGCGGCGACGTGACCCTGGCAAACCGCGACGAGGGCGGCCTGCGCGCCACGGTGACGCTGCCGCTCTGACCTCCCAGGTAACGCAAAGAAAAAGGGCCGCCCCGACGGGACGGCCCTTTCTCAATCAACCAGCAACCGCTTAGTAGCGGTAGTGGTCCGGCTTGTACGGGCCGGCGGCGTTGACGCCGATGTATTCGGCCTGCTTGTCGCTGAGGACGGTCAGCTTGGCGCCGATCTTTTCCAGATGCAGGCGGGCCACCTTCTCGTCCAGGTGCTTGGGCAGGACGTAGACCTTGTTCTCGTAGTTGGCGGCGTTGGTCCACAGCTCGATCTGGGCCAGCACCTGGTTGGTGAAGCTGGCGCTCATCACGAAGCTGGGGTGGCCGGTGGCGCAGCCCAGGTTGACCAGACGGCCCTGGGCCAGGACGATCAGGCGCTTGCCGTCGGGGAACACGACCTCGTCGACCTGCGGCTTGACCTCTTCCCAGACCAGATTGCGCAGGGCGTCGATCTGGATCTCGCTGTCGAAGTGGCCGATGTTGCAGACGATGGCGCGGTCCTTCATGGCGCGCATGTGGTCGATCGTGATGACGTCGACGTTGCCGGTCGCCGTGACGAAGATGTCGCCCAGCGGAGCGGCCTCGTCCATGGTGATGACCTGATAGCCTTCCATCGCGGCCTGGAGCGCGTTGATCGGGTCGATCTCCGTCACCATGACGCGGGCGCCCTGCGAGCGCAGCGAGGCGGCCGAACCCTTGCCGACGTCGCCATAGCCGGCGACCACGGCGACCTTGCCGGCGACCATCACGTCGGTGGCGCGCTTGATGCCGTCGACCAGCGACTCGCGGCAGCCATAGAGGTTGTCGAACTTCGACTTGGTGACGCTGTCGTTCACGTTGATGGCCGGAACCTTCAGCGTGCCCTTCTTCATCATCTCATAGAGACGATGGACGCCGGTGGTGGTCTCTTCCGACAGGCCGCGGACGTCGTTCAGCATCTCCGGATACTTGTCGTGCATGATCTGGGTGACGTCGCCGCCATCGTCCAGGATCATGTTCGGGGTCCAGCCGTCCGGACCGCGCAGGCTCTGCTCGATGCACCACCAGAACTCCTCCTCCGTCTCGCCCTTCCAGGCGAAGACCGGGATGCCGGCGGCGGCGATGGCGGCGGCGGCCTGATCCTGGGTCGAGAAGATGTTGCAGGAGGACCAGCGCACGGTGGCGCCGAGCGCGGTCAGCGTCTCGATCAGCACGGCGGTCTGGATGGTCATGTGCAGGCAGCCGACGATGCGGGCACCGGCCAGCGGCTTGGAGTCGCCGAACTCCGACCGCAGGGCCATCAGGCCCGGCATCTCGGTCTCGGCGATGGTGATCTCCTTGCGGCCCCAGTTCGCGAGGCTGATGTCCTTGACCTTGTAGTCCGTGAATTCGGCGGCCATGAGGGATGACTCCTGGTGGGCAATGGTGATTGGGGCCGGCCGGATCGAATTCCCGGCCTTGCCTCTGTCATTGGCCAAGGATGTATCAGCGGCATCGGAACCATGCAAGCATAAAGATATCTTTATGTTTGTTGGGTAGGGTGATGGAAAGACCGGTGATGGAAAGACCGGTGATCGAAAGACCGGCCGCACCCCTTTCTGTTCGCTTTACGTTCTTATCTGCCGCGGCTAAGCTGCGGGCATGGACGAGATACGGCGATCCCCGATCAAGGGCCGCGGCGCGGTCAGCAACGCCACCGGGCGGTTCGAGCGCGAGACCCGCGTCCTGACCGACGACGGCTGGACCGGCTATGCCGAGGGCGGGAACGAGGTGCTGTCCGATCCGGTCCGCACCAGTGTCGCGCCGGCCTCGGCCAAGTCGATCATCACCAGCAACCAGTCGCCGGACATCCCCTTCGACCGGTCGGTGAATCCGTACCAGGGGTGCGAGCACGCCTGCATCTACTGCTTCGCCCGGCCGACCCATGCCTATCTCGGCCTGTCGCCCGGATTGGATTTCGAGACCAAGCTGTTCGCCAAGCGCAACGCGGCGGAGCTGCTGGCGAAGGAGCTGCGGGCGAAATCCTATGACTGCCGGCCGCTGGCGCTGGGGGCCAACACCGATCCCTACCAGCCCATCGAGCGGACGGAGGGCATCACCCGGCGGGTGCTGGAGGTCTGCCGCGACTTCAAGCAACCGGTCAGCATCATCACCAAATCGGCGCTGGTGCTGCGCGATCTGGACATCCTGGCGCCGATGGCGGCGGAAGGGCTGGCGTCGGTCGCGCTGTCCGTCACCACGTTGGACCGCGACCTCGCCCGCGTGATGGAGCCGCGGGCCAGCACGCCGCCGCGCCGGCTGGAGGCGATCCGCAGCCTGACGCAAGCCGGCGTGCCGGTGGCGGTGCTCGCCAGCCCGATGATCCCGGCCCTGAACGACCATGAGCTGGAGGCGATCCTGGAGGCGGCGTCCGGAGCCGGGGCGAGCGCCGCCAGCTATATCCTGCTGCGCCTGCCGCTGGAGATCGCCGGGCTGTTCGAGGAATGGCTGCGCGTCCACGCCCCCAACCGCGCCGACCGCGTGCTGAGCCTGATGCGGCAGAGCCGCGACGGCGCGCTTTACCGATCCGGATTCGGGTCGCGGATGAAGGGCACCGGCCCTTACGCCGAGCTGCTGCGCCATCGCTTCAAGCTGGCCTGCCGCAAGCATGGGCTGGGTGACCGGAGCTGGCAGCTCGACTGCAGCCGCTTCCGGGTGCCGCCGGCCGTGGGGGATCAGCTGTCGCTGCTGTGAGGGGCGGGGGATGGAACAGCGTGGAACAGGGGGCCGGGTGATGTTTCATCCGCCGCCTACCGGCGCCGGGAGAAGGGACCGGCGGCGCGGCGGCTCACCGGGCCAGGGTTGAGGTTGGGGTAGGGTTCATGCTCGTTGACGGTCCAGGGGAACACGCCCTTGGGACCCTCCGCTTCCGGCCGGGCCAGGATGGCGGCAATCATGGCCGGATCGGGCGGCGTGCGCTCGCGCAACGCGCCAGGGACATCGTCGTCGAGTTCGGGCACGGTGACGGCGGGCGGATCTTCTGGACGGGGCGATTGCGGTTTGGTGTCCGGGAGATCTCTCGGGGTATCGAGACCGGCGAAGAGACCAAGGCGTTCGGCCAGCCAGCGCACGGTGGAGGGATCGCCGGCAGAGACCAGCCGTTCGATCTGCTCGGCCACCAGGGCGCGCAGCGAGGACAGCCGCAGTTCGGCCTCGCGGTTCAGCGCCTCGCGTTCCCACCAGACTCGGACTCGGAAATCCTTGGAGCCGTAATAGGCCCGCCACAGCGTGGTGCGGCTGCATCCCATGGCGCGGGCGACCTGGAGAAAGCTGTTGCCGCGTGCCAGCATGCCGGCGGCCATGATCCACTGTTCCTCGTGGAACTGCGATCCGGGGACCAGAGAGCCTTCGGATGGCGTCGGCGGCTCCTCCGCCCAGCGGGGGAAACGGTCGTCTTTCAGCGTACGAGGATCGACGGGCATTGGGCGGCTCCGCAGAAGGGTGAGTCTGCGGAGAGCTTATGGGAATTTTTTCCGGTTTCGAGGAATTTTCGCAAATGCCGTCGCCGGCCGGGGAGATCGCGGCGTCCGGAGCAACATTTCCACGGATGTCACGGATTTAGACACGGATGTCACGGATTTTTCTGGTCTTGCGGATGCGCCGGCTTGTCCCGGAAGCTTAGGCTCCGGGACGCCGCATCCGTGAAATCCGTGTTGACCTTGCCCGCCATCTCCGCGGCCTCCCGCCCGGACGGAATGACGTCAGGATCGGCGGATCGTCTTGCTCCAGGGCGCCAGCGGGTCAGTGGCCTTCGGCGTGGGCGTGGTCGTTGTTGTGGGTTTCGACAGCGCCGACAGCGGCAGACGGCCGGTCGCCAGCATCGCCATCACCAGCGCCGGATGAGTGGGAGCAGCGGCGGCAGAGTCGTGGTCGGTCTGCCCGGTCTCCGCCGGCTCGTCGTTCAGCGCCTCGTTGATGCGGGCGAAGGCTTCGATGTCTTTGATGTGCAGCATGGTCCGTGCCCCTCGGCTTCGACATTTGTGCGTCGCAGCAAAAACGAAGGTAACAGCTCTGCCCTCGAATGGTCTCACGTGCGGCGCTTTGACGCGGCCCTTTTTCTAACGGGCCGGTTCGCGAACGGCCAGCATAAGCCCGAAGCCGATGACGAAGAAAGCCAGAACCGTCGCCATGCCGGCGCGCTGGCTGTCGAACGCCTGGGTCGCCAGCCCGAACAGCAGCGGCCCGAAGAAACCGACGAAGCGGCCGGTCAGGCCATAGAGCCCGAACATCTCGCCCGACATGCCGGGCGGGGCAAGCCGCGCCATCATCGACCGCCCGGCCGCCTGCGCCGGTCCGAAGAACAGCCCCAGCCCCAGCGCGAAGACCCAGAACCACAGCCGGTCGGTCGCCAACAGCAGCGGCAGGCCGCACAAACCCATGCCGGCCAGCGCGATCAGGATCACCGGCTTGGCACCCAGCCAGTCGTCCATCCAAGCGAAGCCGATGGCCCCCGCCCCCGCCACCACGTTGAGCGCGATGGCGAAGACCAGGATTTCCTCGAAGCTCATGCCGAAGCTGCCGGCGGCGAAGATGCCGCCGAACATGGTGATGGTGTTGATGCCGTCGCGGTAGAAGGCGCTGGCGACCAGGAAACGCGCCACCTCGCGGTAGCGGCGGACCTGCCGCAGCGTGGCGACCAGCGTCGCCACCCCCTCGCGCGCCGCCCGCAGCAGACCGTGGCCGGTGGACGGCTCGTCGGGCACCCACAGGAAATAGGGCAGCGCGAAGATGCCGTACCAGGCGGCGGCCAGCAGGGCGGTGGCGCGGACATTGGCCTGCGGCCCCCAATCGGCCCACTCCATCCCGAACAGGCCGAACAGCGGGGCCGGCGCGTTGACGAAGCCGACCAGCGCCAGGACGAGGCAGGCCAGCCCGCCGAAATAGCCGATGCCCCAGCCCCAGCCCGACACCCGGCCGAACAGCCGCTCCGGCACCAGCCCCGGCAGGGTGGCGTTGTAGAAGACGTTGGCCAGTTCGAACGCCACGGTGGCGACCACCACGCAGGCCAGCGCGAAGGCGGCGTCGGCCGGATCGGGACGCACCCACCAGAGGGCGGCGGTGAACAGGACCGTGACCAGCGTGAACAGCGCCATCCACGGCTTGCGCCGCCCGGCCCGGTCGGCGATGGCGCCCAGCACCGGGCTGAGCGCCGCGATGGCGACACCGGCCACGGTCATGGCGGCACTCCACCGCGCCGTGCCCTCGACGGGATCGCCGACGACGCCGCGGGCGAAATAGACCGCGAAGACGAAGGTGGTGATGATGGTGTTGTAGGCCGAATTCGCCCAGTCGTAGAGACACCAGGAGGCGATGGCGCGGCGGGAAGGGGTGGCTTCGGTCACGCCCGCTTACCCCCGCACGCCCCCCGCCAACCCGTCCACCCCGAAGGAGATCTGGTTGTTGTCGTAGCGGGCGACGATGCGCAGGCGGTCGCCGGCCGACAGCGCGATCGGCTTTTCCAGGAAGGTCATCGCCTGCTTCCAATGGTTGGTGCGGGCGCGGCTTTCCGACTTGTAGACCACCTCGTCGTCCATGAAGAGGTCGAACCAGAAGGCGACGCCGTGGCAGGTGCCGGCGGTGACGATGGTCACGTCGATCACCCGCTCGCCCTCTTCCGGCATGTTGCGGGTGAAGTCGAAATCCAGCGCGGTGAAGGGCTTGGACAGCGGGGTGTGGGCGTCGGCGCCGAGGTCGATCTGCTGGTAGCCGGGGGAGCGGAAGACGTCGAAGCTGCCCATGTCGAAGCCGTCGATGGTCTCCACCGGGTTGATGCGGGCCAACTCCGGGGTCTCCACCAGCATGGCGTAGACGGTGGAGGCGCGCGGGATGATGGCGCCGCCCGGCTTCACCAGATGGGTGCGGGCATGCTGCAGCACCGACAGCATGCGCGGGGCCAGCATGCCGATGTTGATGAGTTCGGAAACGAAGACGTCGGCCTTCTCCGGCAGGTCGCCGCCGTCGCCCACCGTCAGCTGGGTGGACAGGCGCGGCACCACGTCGATGCGGCCGGCAAAGCCGTTGCGCGCCACGGTTTCCTTGGCGACGCGGGCGAGGATCGGGTTGACCTCGCAGGTCACCACCTTCTTGGCGCCGGCGCGGGCCGCCATCATGGCGACGATGCCGGAGCCGGTACCGATCTCCAGCACCAGCGAATCGGGCTTCACCGCCCGTTCCAGCGACTGCTTGTAGGCCTCGTTCCGCTCGAAATCGTTGATCATCGGCAGGTGCCAGCCGGGCACCGCGTTGGAATAGATCAGCCGGCGGGTGAACTTCACCATCGGGTGGTCGGGGGCCTGTTCGCGCGCCGCCTCGATCACCTCGATGGCCTCCGCCGCGCGGTCCAGGCTCTGCAGCACATGGGCGAGGCCGACCTGGGCGGGGACGAAGCGCGGGGCGGCGGCGAGCACGGTGCGGAACTCCGCCTCCGCCTCGGCCAGCCGGCCGCGGGTGGAGAGAAGCTCCGCCAGGCTGTAATGGACGTCGAGATAATCGGGGGCCTGCGCCAGCGCGGTGCGGAAATGCTCTTCCGCCTCCTCAAGCTCGCCCAGCTCGCGCAGGGTGGCGGCGAGGAAATGGTGCATCTCCGGCGCTTCCGCACGGAGGTCCAGAGCGGTACGGAAGCAGTCCGCCGCCTCCTCCAGCCGGCTTTGCGCCTTCAGCGCGTTGCCGAGGTTGCCGTGCAGTTCGGGCAGGCGCGGGTTGATGGCGAGGCCGGCGCGGAACGCCTCCTCCGCCTCGGCCGGGCGGGCCTGCTGGAAGAGCAGGCTGCCGCGGCTGTTGTGGAAGGACGGGTCGTTGCCGTTCTCCGCGATGGCCTGGGCGAACAGGGCCAGCGCGTTTTCCGGATGGTCGGTGTGGGCGGCGACCAGCCCCAGCAGATGCAGCGCCTGGGCGTTGTGCGGATCCGTCGCCAGGATCGCCCGGCAGTCCTGTTCCGCCCCCGCCAGATCGTTGCTGCGGAAACGCTTGGCCGCGTCGAGCAGGGTCGGGGCGGGGGTGTCGGTCATCGCGGCGGCTCCAAAGACGGCGGGTACGGCGGGAACACGAAAAGATCGCCGCACCATACCGGGAATTGCCGCCCCGCTACAGCCTTTCGATCCGCAACCTTCCATCGGGCCGGACCATTGCGCATGCGCGATTATCACGGCATCCATACCCGCAAAAGGAGAATAAGGAGTCGGGTGCATGTCGGACACGGGAATGATCGGGCGCGTGAAGGGCGGCGTGACGGGTGCGCTGGCGGCGACGCTGCTGCTGGCGGGTTGCGCCACGGCGGAGATGACGGGCGGAGGCGCCACGGGGAGCGATGTCGCGGGATCGGCGGCGGCGCGGCGGTTCGAGGCGGTGCGGACCAGCCCGCCGGAGCTGCGCGCCTTCCTCTATCGCATGCCCAAGGGGGCGGACCTGCACAGCCACCTGACCGGTGCGGTCTATGCCGAGAGCTACATGCGGATGGCGGCGGATGCCGGCCTGTGCTTCGACGTCAAGGCCAACTCGTTGGTGGCACCGACGGCGCAGGCGCCCTGCGAGCCCGAGGCCGGGCGGCCGGGTGCCGCGGCGGTGACCGCCGACAGCGTGCTGTATCCGGTGGCGCTGGACGCGCTGTCGACGCGCGACGCGCTGCCGGTCTCCGGCTACAGCCTGCATGACCAGTTCTTCGCCACCTTCGGGCGGTTCCGCGCCGCCGCCTCCTCGACCCCCACATCCACCGGCGATCTGCTGGCCGAGGTGGTGGACCGCGCCGGCCGCCAGGGCGAGCGCCATGTCGAGCTGATGGTGTCCTTCGGCACCGGCCCGGCCGCCGCCATCGGCAAGGCGTTCCCCTGGACGCCGCAGGCGGCGGCCGACCTGACGGGCACCGCCGACACGTTGATCGCCGCCGGGCTGCCGGCGCTGGTCGCCCCGGCCCGGCAGGAGATCGACGCGGCCGAGGCGCGGATGCGCTCCGTCCTGGGTTGCGGCACGCCGGCGGCGCGTCCGGGCTGCGCGGTGTCGGTGCGCTACCTCCAGCAGGTGGCGCGCACGCAAGGACCGGGGCCGGTCTTTGCCACCACCCTGTTCAACGCCCTGCTGGAAGCGCAGGAGCCGCGAATCGTCGGCCTGAACTTCGTGGCGCCGGAGGACAATCCGGTGGCGCTGAACGACTACGACCTGCACATGCGCATGGTGGCGGAGGCGGTACGGCGCAATCCAGGCACCAACATTGCGCTCCATGCCGGCGAGTTGACGCTGGGCCTCGTCCCGCCGGAGCGGCTGCGCGACCATATCCGCAAGGCGGTGGAGATTGCCGGCGCCCGGCGCATCGGCCATGGCGTCGACGTGATGTATGAGGACGATCCCCAGGGCCTGCTGCGGACGATGGCTGGGCGCAAGGTGGCGGTGGAGATCAACCTGACCAGCAACGACAAGATCCTGGGCGTCAGCGGCCGGAACCACCCGCTGCCGGTCTATCGCGCCGCAGGCGTGCCGGTGGTGCTGTCCACCGACGATGAAGGCGTCAGCAGGATCGACCTGACCAACGAGCTGCAGCGCGCGGTCGAGGAGTTCGGGCTGGGCTATGGCGATCTGGTCGGGCTGGCGCGCGCCAGCCTGGAGCACAGCTTCCTGCCCGGCGACAGCCTGTGGTCGGCTCCCGGCTGCACGCCACCGATGCACGAGGACGCCTGCCGCGCGGTGACGGAGCGCAGCGAGAAGGCGCGGGTGCAATGGGGGCTGGAAGAGGCGCTGGCCCGCTTCGATCGCGAGATGGCGGGGGTGCGGTGACGGGCCCCTACTCCTCCCCGGTATTCTCCCAGCCCCAGCGGGTCCAGGCGCCGTCGAGGAAGGCGGTCGGGCGGGGGGCGGCGGGGAGGCCGGGGCAGGACAGCAGGGACGGCGCGATGCGGCCGGCGCCGCGGGTCCACCACAGGCTGGCATCCGCGCGCAAGGGGCCGGACAGGCGGCCGAGCAAGGCGCGGGTGGCGGCGCCGACGCGCTCCGGCTCGGGACGGCCGAGGATGGCGAGGCGGGCCGGTAGGCCCTCCACATCGGCACCGGCGCGGCAGGCGTCGGCGGCCAGCGCCTCGGCACGGGTCAGCCACGCGGCGCAGGCGGCGGGGGCGTCGGCGATGTCGAAGCCGGCGGGAAGGCCGGCGGCGATGGTGAAGGGATAGGGACGGCCGACGCGGTCGGCGCTGGACATCCACACGCCGATCAGCGGAGCGGCGCCGCACAGCCCGGCCGACAGGGCGAAGCGCCAGACCGGGGCCTGGGCGAACAGCGACTCCCACTCGGCGCCAAGCTGGCTGGCGGCCTCGCCCAGCGCCGCCGACAGCCAGCGGTCCCATGGGCCGAGCACGGCCGGCGGCAGACCGTGGCCGACGAAATCGCCGCGCACCGGGACCTTGCCGTGGAAGCCCATCACCGGATCGGCGCCCACCCCGGCGGCAAGGCCGCGCGGCGTGCCGAAGGATCCCATCATGGCAGGGCGGCCCGGCTGGGCTGGGCTGACTGTGGGGGCGTCTGCGATTCGGCGAGCACCTCCTCGACGCGGGCGACCAGCGCCTCGTCGTGCGGGACCGGGGCGAAGCCGACAGCGAACAGCGCGGCCAGATGGTCGCCGAGGGCGCGGCGCGCCGCCTCGTTGGCCGGGCCGGGAAGCGTGCGCTGCCAGTCGAGCGCCAGCCATTCCGCCAGGGCGCCGGCATCCATCGGTTCGGCCCCGCCGACCATGCGGTAAAGGCGCAGGGTCCGGCGCAGCTGGTCGGGCAAGGCCCAGTCGGCGCGCAGCCGCTCCTCCAGCCGCAGGGCGACGCGGGCGAGGAACTGGCTGCGCAGGGCGCGGCTGTAGGCCTCCCGCGCCGGGACGGCGATGCGGGCACCCTGGTAGAGGCCGCCGGCCAGCTTCGGCTCGGCCCAGCTTTGAGCATCGTCGAAGGCGTGCGGCAGGGCGCGCAGGGCATCCAGCGCCGGCAGGATCGCCGCCGGGTCGGCATCGTCCACCCGGGCCAGCGCGCGCGGCGGCGTGTCGAGCGGGCGTAGCGCCGCCTCCACCGCCATGGCCCCGGCGTCGGCGCGCTCCAGCAGGGCGGCGTTGCCCCGCGCGCTGACCAGCCACCAGCCGCCGAGCGCCGCGCCCAGCAGCAGGGCGGCGGCGGCGGACAGGGCGTTGCGGCGGCGGCGGGTGCGCTCCAGCACGCGGTCGACCTGGGCGAGGTTGGCCTCCGGAAAGACGATTTCGGGCAGCAGCCGGTCGAGGAAATAGGTGGAGGCCGGGCCGTCGGCCTCCGGCTCCAGCAGGCCGAGCGGGCCGCCGGTCTGGGTGGCGCTGGTCAGGTAGAGGCCGCGCAGGCGCGGCGTCTCCTCGCCCTGTTCGGAGCCGAAGACGGTGTCGACGATGTCGGCCAGCGCCGGCTCCAGCTCCGCCACCCGCAGCGGCAGGGTGAAGGCGTCGCTGCGGCGGCGGATGTCGGGCTCCTGGTGCAGCCGGTCGAGCAGCCGCTCGTCCAGCCGCCGCACCAGACCGGCATAGAGGTCGCGAAAGGCGGAAAGTGGACCGCTTTCCGGTTCGGCGGCCGGCAGGGTCAGGCCCCAGATCTGGCTGCGCGCCTCGCGGTCCAGCGGATCGAAGAAGGTGGCGAAGCCGCCCAGCAGGTCGGCCTTGGTCAGCAGCAGATAGACCGGCAGGCGGACGCCCAGCTGCACCCGCAGCTCGTTCAGGCGCTGGCGGATCAGGATGGCATGATTGCGCCGCTCGGCGTCGGTCCAGCCGGTCAACTCTGGGATGCTGATGGTGAGAAGGACGCCGTTGGCGGGCTGGCGCGGGCGATGCTCCTTCAACAGGTCGAGCAGGCCGGACCACACCCGGCCGTCGACCGCGCGCCGGCTGTCCTGGGTGGTGTAGCGGCCGGCGGTGTCGATCAGCACGGCGCGGTCGGTGAACCACCAGTCGCAGTTGCGGGTGCCGGCCAGACCGGCCAGCGGCCCGGTGACGGTGCCGTTGAGCAGCGGGGTGGCGAGGCCGGTGTTGGCCAGCGCCGTCGTCTTGCCCGAACCGGGGGCGCCGATCACCAGATACCAGGGCAACTGGTAGAGATAGCGCCCGCCCCGCCGCTTGCGCAGCTGGGCCAGCACGGCGTCGAGGCGCTTGCGCACCACGCCGATCTCCTCCAGCGAGGCCTTCAGTTCCGGGTCGCGGCCGGCGGCCAGCGCCTCCAGCAGGCGGGCGTTGGCGGCGCGCTCGCGGCCGTCGATGCGGCGGTTGACGGCGATCCACACCACCAGCGCCAGCAGCAGCGGCAGCAGGCGGACGCTCCAGTCGGCCTGGATGGTCGGCAGCAGATGAGGGGCGGCGGAGGCCGCCAGACGCGGCAGCAGCAGCCAACCGGCCAGCCCCAGCGCCAGCGCGCCCGCCAGCGAGGTCGCCCAGCGGGCGCGGGCGGAGCGGTGGGGAGAGGGAGTGGCGGCGGGCTTGCGGCGCCTGACGGTCTGCTTCGGCGCCTTCTTCGCCACGGGCTTCTTTGCCGGAGTGGCGCCAGCCTTCTTGGGACGGGGATCGGCCATGGCGGGCGCCCTATTGCGGATAGAGGCGGATGTCGATCCGCCGGTTGGCGTCGCGCCCGGCGGGCGTGTCGTTCAGCGCGACCGGCTCCTGGTCGCCATGGCCCTCGGCCGACAGGCGGGCGGGGACGATCGTGTGCTCCAGCAGCTTGCGGACGGCTTCGGCGCGGGCGTCGGTCAGGGATTGCGCGGTGGCGAGGCGGCCGGTGGGCGGGGTCTGGTCGTCGGTGTGGGCGACCACCAGCACGCTGCCGGATTCGGTCGCCAGGGTTTGGCCCACCCGCTCGACGATGGCGCGGTGGCGGGCCTTCACGGCGTCGCTGCCGGTGGCGAACATCGCCGCCGCCGGGATGCGGATGACCAGGGCACCGTCCTCCCCCGCCAGCACCTCGACGGAGCCGGTGCGGATCTCCGGGGCGAGCCGGCCGGTGATGCGGGCGATCAATGCCGGGCCGGCGGTGGGTGGTGGCGGCGGGATCAGCCGGGCGATCTCGATCGGCCGGTCGGGCAGCAAGGCGGCGATGCGGGCGGCCACCGGCTCCGCTTGCCGGTCGAGGGTGCCGGCGAGATGGACATAGAGGCCGGACAGGCCCAGCGCCACCGCCGCCCAGATGAGCCAGCCGGGCAAGCCGCCGCCCAGCCGGTTGCCAATAGGCCGGAACGGCTCCGCCACCCCGGTCCAGGCGGGAGACAGCTCCGCCGGCACGTCGCCGCGGGCGCGGCGCAGGATGCGGTACAGCTCGTCACGCAGGCGGGCGAGGTCGTGGGCGCCGCCGGGCTTGTCGCGGAAGCGGCCTTCGAAGCCGAGCGACAGGCAGGCGTAGAACAACTCCAGCGCGTAGCGGTGGCGGCGCGGGTCGCCCAGCATGCCGTCGAGCAGGTCGAAGAAGCGCACGCCGGCACCGGGCTCGGCCACCGCCGCTCCGCCATGGCCGGCGGCGCGGGCGACGTCGTCCAGCGTGGCGGCCAGCGCGATGCGGGCGGCGCGGATGTCGTCAGGGTCGAGGCCGGCCGTCAAGGCGGCGCGGTCGAACCGCTCCAGCGCGGCGGCGGCGGCGGCGCGCGGCGGGTCGGTCAGGGCGCGGTCGCGCAGCGAGGTGGCGAGCGCCAGCACCGGGGCGGCGACGCTGAGCAGCGGGTTGAGGGCGTCGCGGGGGCGGGCGGGCGGAGCGGCGGGCGGAGTTGGGGTGTCGGCGGCCGGCGGGGGCGCGGCCTCCGCCAGCAGTTCCGCTCCGTCCGTTTGCTCGTCCGCCTGCATGTGTGGTCCGCCGTGGGGAAAGTCGGGGGAGGTATAGCAGGGTCGGGGCGGTGGGGGGAACTTCAAGCCCTCTCCCGCCCCGGGAGAGGGAGGGGACCCGCGCCGTCAGGCGTGGGGAGGGTGAGGGGTGAGCAAGGATCAGGAATCCATGTCCGGATCACCCTCACCCTTCCCATGCTCCGCATGGGCCCCTTCCCTCTCCCGGGGCGGGAGAGGGAGCCTACCGCACCCCGCTGTTGCTGTAGTCGTGCTGCACCTTCGGCGCGGCGCCGGAGCTGCCGGCGATCTTTTCGATCAGCGAACCGATGGCGCCGCCCGGCGGCGCGTCGGCCGAGGCCATCGGGACGCCGTTCGGCATCGCGCTTCCCGGCGGCGGGGTCCAGGCGGGGGCGCCGTCCAGGCCGGGGAGCGGGCGGGCGGGCTTGCCGGCATGGGCGTCCAACATGAACTCGCGCCACAGCTTGGCCGGCAGGGTGCCGCCGGTGACCTTCTTCATGGCGTCGTTGTTGTCGTTGCCGAGCCAGACGCCGGCGACCAGATCGGCGGTGAAGCCGACGAACCAGGCGTCGTGATAGTCCTGGGTGGTGCCGGACTTGGCCGCCGCCGGGCGGTTCAGCCGGGCGCTGCGGCCGGTGCCGTAGTCGAGCACGCCGCTCATCATCCGGGCGAGCTGGACCGCATGGGCGGGGTCGACCACCGGCGCGCCGCCGCCGCCCTGGCGCCGGTAGAGAACGGTGCCGTCGCGGCTTTTGATCTCGGTGATGGCATAGGCCCAGACGGGGACGCCGCGGTTGGCGATGCCGGCATAGGCGCGCACCAGCTCCAGCGGCGTCACCTCGCTGGTGCCGAGCGCCAGCGACAGGTCGCGGGTCAGCGGCGAGGCGATGCCGAGGTCGGACGCGATCCGCCGCACCCGGTCGGTGCCGACCCGGTCGATCAGCCGCGCCGTCGCGGTGTTGGACGAATGGGCCAGCGCCGAGGCCAGCGTGATGCTGCCACGGTACTTGCCGTCGTAATTGCCGGGGCTCCAGTTGCCGAGCTGGACCGGGGCGTCGTCGATCAGGCTGTCGGGGGTCCAGCCGGTTTCCAGCGCCGCCAGATAGACGAAGGGCTTGAAGGCCGAGCCCGGCTGGCGCAGCGCCTGGGTGGCGCGGTTGAACTCGCTGCTGTCGTAATCGCGGCCGCCGACCAGCGCGCGCACGGCGCCATCGGGGCTCATGGCGACCAGCGCGCCCTGGCGGACGTTGGCGGCGGCGCCGGGACCGGCGAGCAGAGCCTCCATCCGCTGTTCGGCGGCGCGCTGCATCCGCAGATCCAGCGTGGTGCGGACGATGACGTCGCCATGGTCGGGGCCGGCGAAGCCCGGCACCAGATCGGTCACCCAGTCGGCGAAATAGCGGCCGTCGCCGCCGGGCCGGCGCCTGGGCGAGGGCTTGGCGGTGCGGGCGGCATCATATTGCGCCTGGGTGAGGTATCCGGCATCCAGCATCGCCGCCATCACCACCCGCGCCCGCTCCGCCGACTCATCGGGGTTGGAACTGGGGGCATAGCGCGACGGCGCCTTCAAGAGGCCGGCGAGGACGGCCGATTCGCGGATGTCGACCTCGGTCGCCGGCTTGCCGAAATAGGTGCGGGCGGCGGCGTCCACCCCGAAGGTGCCGGCGCCGAGATAGACGCGGTTCAGATAGGCGGTGAGGATCTGGTCCTTGGTGAAGCGGCTCTCCAGCCACAGCGCCAGCATCGCCTCCTGAATCTTGCGCTTCAGCGACTTCTCGGGCGTCAGGAACAGGTTCTTGGCAAGCTGCTGGGTGATGGTGGACCCACCCTGCACCGCCCGGCCGGAGCGCCAGTTGACATAGACGGCGCGGGCAAGGCCGAGCGGGTCGATGCCGAAATGGCTGTAGAAGCGGCGGTCCTCGATCGCCAGCACGGCGTCGACCAGATGCGGCGGCAGATCCTTCACGCTCAGCGTCGTGCCGTGCAGGTCGCCGAAGCGCGCGAACTCGCTGCCGTCGGCGGCAAGAACGGTGATCGAGGCGCGGCGTTCGAACTGCGCCACCTTGGAGATGTCCGGCAGGTCGAGCGCGAACCAGGCCAGCACCGCGCCAAGCCCGATGCCGCACCAGATGGCAGCGACGAGGCCCCACTGGACCAGGCGCTTCATCCAGCCGCCGCCGGCCTTGCGGGGCGGCTGCGGCGTCCGGCCGGGGCGCCCGGCGGGCGGGGATGGCGGCTGCGGCGGCTGGGAACCGCCGGATCGGGGGGCGGACGGCTTGGACGCTCTTATTTTGGGCAAGGAGATCCTTGGCAAGGTGAAGGACGGCAGCGTGAAGGACGGCAAGCCGCGGCGGCGCGGCCGGCGGGGCTGCTTGTAAGGCGTTGGCGGCGGGGCGGCGGAGGGGGGCGGCTGCCTGCGGCGCGGCTTGCCCTGGCCGAGCCTCTGACCGAGTGTGGAGAGCCGGTCGCGGGCGATCTCGAACGCCTTGGCGGCCAGCGTACGGGCGACCTCGCCCGCCGTCAGCCGGTCGAGCGGCGACGGGTCTTCGCGGGTGCGGACCGGGCGGGGGCCGGCGTAGAGCTGGCCCGTCCTCTGGTCCCTTTGGTGGTCGGGTCGGTCGGCGGTCACGGGCGCGCTCGCTGAAGCCCCATCGGGTCGATGCGGTGAGTACGGGAAACGTTCCCGCTTCGGTCCTCATACGCCTACATCCCCGCCGCCGGAAGACCGGTGGCGGGCCGACGATTATTTGTCTCCCGACCGTGGCGAAAGGATGACGCTATCCGAAATTGCGGGGGAGGCTCCCTCTCACCGCAGCCACTCCACCATCCCCTTGCCGGTCGCCACGCCCATGGCGAAGCAGCCCTGCAGCAGATAGCCGCCGGTCGGCGCCTCCCAGTCCAGCATCTCGCCGGCCAGGAACAGGCCGGGGCGGCGGGTCAGCATCATCCGCTCGTCCAGTTCCGACAGGCGGACGCCGCCGGCGCTGGAGATCGCGCGCTCGATGGGGCGGACGCCGGTCAGCACCACCGACAGCCCCTTGATCTGCCGAGCCAGCGCCACCGGATCGGTCAGGGCGGCGGCGGGGGCGAACTCGCGCAGCAGGGCGGCGCGTGGGCCGGTCAGCGACAGCGATTTCTTCAGGAAGGTGGACAGCGACTCGGCACCGCGGCGGCGCAGGCGCTTGACCAGCTCGGCCTCGGCCATGTCCGGCAGCAGGTCCAGCGTCAGGGTCGCCCAGCCCTCCTTGGTGATGGCGTCGCGCAAGGGGGCGCTCAGGGCGTAGACGGCGCCGCCCTCGATCCCGGTCTCGGTGATGATGAATTCGCCCTTCAACCGGCGGCCGGCAGCCGAGAGGCCGACGCTCTTCACCGGCTGGCCGGCGAAGCGGTCGCGCAGGTGATCGGACCAGGGCACCTCGAAGCCCATGTTGGACGGCACCAGCGGCGCCACCTCCACCCCCAGCCCCTCCAGCAGCGGGACCCAGCCGCCGTCCGACCCGGTGCGCGGCCAGCTCGCCCCGCCCAGCGCCAGAAGCGTGGCGCGCGGGGCGACGGTGACGACGTCCTCTCCAGTGCGGAAGGCCGCATGGAAGGTCAGGGCGCCGGTGTCGTCCCAGCCGGTCCAGCGGTGGCGGCTGTGCAGGGTGACGCCCAGCCCGTCCAGCCGCCGCAGCCAGGCGCGGACCAGGGTGGAGGCCTTCATCTGCACCGGAAAGACGCGGCCGCTGCTGCCGACGAAGGTCTCGATGCCCAGCCCGGCCGCCCAGCCGCGCATGTCGTCCGGCGAGAAGCCGGCCAGCAGGCGGCGGAACAGCGGCTCGGCGGCGCCATAGCGGGGCAGGAAGCGGTCGAGCGGTTCCGAATGGGTCAGGTTCAGCCCGCCGCGCCCGGCCAGCAGCAGCTTGCGCGCCGGGGTCGGCGTGTGGTCGAACACGGCGACCCGCAGGCCGGCGGTCGCGGCGATCTCCGCCGCCATCAACCCGGCGGGGCCGGCGCCGATGATCGCCACGTCTGGGGTGGGATGGGGCACGGATGTGGGCTTTCACAAAAAGGATTTGCCCCCGCCGTTCCCATGCAGCGCGGGGAAGGGCGGGGGCATTCTCGTCTCGATCTCAGGTCCTAGGGACAGTCCCCTGGGGTCAGTCCTCGTAGTCGTCCTGGTCCTGCGATACTTCCTCGGCCAGGTCGGCGGCGAGGTCGGCGAAATAGCCGGCGTCGACGTCCAGGCCGTTCTCCTCGCAGATGCGCATGAAGATGCGGTAGGCGTGCAGGATGGCGACGTCGAGGACGACGAGGTCCCCTTCCTCGCTGTGGCGGTCGGCGACGTCCCGCTCCTGAAGGGTGGCGACGATGTCGTGCGCGGCGGCCTGCAGGACCGCGTCCATGGCTTGTTTGTGTTGGGTCGACATCGTGGTGATCCTTGTCCCG
This sequence comes from Azospirillum sp. TSO5, assembly GCF_003116065.1. NCBI lineage: Bacteria > Pseudomonadati > Pseudomonadota > Alphaproteobacteria > Rhodospirillales > Azospirillaceae > Azospirillum > Azospirillum sp. TSO5. The sequence goes on from NZ_LGQY01000031.1 coordinate 34,230, forward strand.
GTCGTGCTTCGCGCCCCCGCCCGGCCTGACCGGCGCCGCATGGCCGGCGGGGGTGGTCGAACCGTCGGACGGGGCGGGCTTGTCGGGCGCTCCGTTTGTCCGCGAAAGTTCGGCCTCCCCCTTGTTGTAGAATCCTTTTTCACGGCCGAACAAGCCCCTTCACGGGGGGCCGGGCCGCGTCCTTCCGGGTAGCCTCGTACCGGTTCCGCGGTCTCGCCCGTTCAGCGCTTGAGGGGCGCCAGCAGGGCGGCGCCGACATAGCCCAGCGCCTTGCCGTTCCGCCCGACCTTGTACCAGCCGCCGACGGCCTCCAGCACGGTGACGCGCTCGCCGGCGTCCAGCACGTCCAGCACCTTGGCGTCGCAGACCGGGGCGACACGCAGGTTGCCGGCGGCGCGCAGCCGGGCGACGGTCCCGCCGGGCAGGCGGGGGCGCTGCGCCCGCTCCGGCAGGTCGTCGGGCAGGGCGCAGCCACGGTCCTCCGGATCGGCCTTGGCATAGCGGCCGGGCTTGGGCGGCGCCGTAGTAGCGGTGGTGCGGCTCGGCGCGGCTTCCGCCAGATAATCGCCGGCGACGTAGCCCTGCGGCTTCCCGTCCCGGCCGACCCGCTGCCAGCCGTCGACGGGCGGGCCGAAGGCCGTCACCTGCTCGCCCTTCTCCACCGTATCGAGGACCCGGCCATCGGCGTCCGGTGTCGCCCGCAGGTAGATGCCGGCGGTGGCCGTCACGCTGCGCCGCGCCGGAGCGGCCGCAGGGGGCTTGGCGGTTGGCTTTGCGGGCGGCTCCAGGGTGATCGGCTTTTCAGCGCCCGGCTTTTCAGTGATCGGCTTTTCAGCCGTCGCTGCGGGGGCCGGCGGGAGCGCCACATCGCCCGGCGGATTGATCGGCGGCTTCACGGGCGGCAGGGGCGGAACCGCGACGGCCGGGAGCGCTTCGGCGGGTCTGGCGTCGGGCGGTTTCACCACGGCGGGCGGTGCCGGCGCCCGGCCGGCGGTGGGCCCGGCCGTCGCGGGGCGTGGACCCGGCGGCGACAGCGGGGGCGGCGCTTCCGGCGGATGCTCCCAGACCACGGCCGGGGTCAGCGGTGGAGAAAGGGTCTGTGTCGGCGTCAGCCGGGGGAGGGCGACGATGGGGGCGGCGGCAGGGGTCAGCCGGTCGGCCGGCGTATTGGCCGGCGTTTCGGCCAGCGCGCCGGCCAGGGAGCCGGCCGTGCAGGCGCTCAGCAGCAGGGCGGAGGCCGCGAACCGCAGGGTGGAGTTCCGCCGCACTCGGCCCATCGCGTCCCCCCTCAATCGAGCGTGATGCGGGCGATCAGCGTCGGCAGCGTCTGGCAGCGCAGAAGCCCGTCGAGCGTCCGGTGCTCGGCCAGCCGCAATGTCAGCGCGCAGCCGAAGGAGTTCACCGCCAGTTCGGTCTGCGCCAGGGTGCCGACGATGCTGGACGGCCGGGCGATGCTGTAGCCGGGCGCCCCCAGCTTGCCGGCCAGCGCGCCGTTGACCGGGCTGAAGCCGTCGATCTCCAGCGTCATCGGCCCCAGATTCTGCACCACCACCTCGGAACTGGGATCCTCCTTGGTGGCGTAGAGCTGGACCGGAACGGCGCGGTGGCGGGCGATCCAGTCCTTCAGCGCCAGATTGGCGACCACCGGATCGCGGCTCTGCAGCGCCGCGTCCATCGCCGTCTGGCGCAATGCCGGATCGTTGCCGCCCAACGCCGCTTCGAAGGCGGCCAGCCGCGCGGCGCGGTCCGGACCAGACAGCTTGCCGCGCAGGTCGGCGAGCTGGGCGATGCGCGCCTCGACCGCCCGCCGTTCGGTTTCCGCGCGGGCGGTTTCGGCCTTGGCCGCGGCGGTCTGCTGGGCCAGCCGTTCCTCCTCGCGCCGGCGGCGTTCGGTGTCCTCGGCCAGCCGTTGCGCGGCGTCGCGATCCAACTGCTCGCGCAGGCTTTTTGCTTCCGGCGTGCCGAGAACCACCGTGCGGCCGGGCAGCTCGGCGGCCGGCTTGCCGAGCCCGTCGAGCAGGCCGGGGCTCTGCGGCGTCAGCGCGACGGTCCAGCCGCCGGGCCCGTGGCTGGCGAGCGCCGTCGCGACCCAGTTCTTGGTCAGCCCGGCTTCGGCCGCCAGACGCAGGAAGGTCACCGGCCCCTCGCGGCTGTCCACCAGATAGGTCGGGCCGCCGAGCACCACCGTCGCGGTCACCCGCGCCGCCACCCGAGCTTCCGGAGATGGCGGGGCGGCCAGCGGCTCCACGGTCAGCGCTTCGATGCGCCAGGGAGCCGGCAGCAGCGCCTCGATCCGGCTGCGGAGAAGGGAATCCGGAATGGTCTCGGCGGGAACGGCCGTGGCGGGCCCGGTGGCATCGGCGGCCCAGGCGCTCGGTGTTGCCGGGGCGATCCAGGGGGCCCAGGGGACCAGGAGCCCCATAGCGAACCCGGCTGCGATGCGGGCCGTGAATCGTCCGTTCTCCGGTCGCGTCATCGCCGATCCTTCCCCTTCTTCCGCCGTCCGGCACTGGTATAGCGAAGGTACAGGCCAAAGGAAGCGGCTTTTCCCCGCAATCTGCCGATCTGCGGTTGGATGCAATACCCGCCTGCGCTCGATTGTCGCGCCGATCCGCAGCCATGGGTCGAATTGAGCTTGGACGGCACACGCCGCTTGCAATATGGTCACACAAATGGATGTATTGCCCGCAACGAGAGATCGGGGCACGCAACGGATGGGGAACGGGGTTTCCGATGGGGGGAACGGGCGCGAGCAGGGGTAAGGAAGGACCGGGGCTGCTCTGCCGCAATGTCAAGGTAAGCGGTCGCCGTACCAGCCTGAGGATGGAGCCTTACATCTGGGACTCGCTGAAGGAAATCTGCGAGCGTGAAAGGCTGACGCTGAACGAAATCTGCACCCAGATCGACGAGCGGCGGGGCGAGGCCAATCTGACCGCCTCCATCCGCGTCTTCATCGTCAGCTATTACCGCACCGCGATCGGCAATCGCGGCTTTGCCGAAGACGGCCAGTCACCCCTGCTCGGCAAGGCGATGGACGACGCCGTCCCGCTGGATTGAGACGGGAACGCGGGCAGGACGCCTGCGCGCTCCCGTCTTGACGAATTACCAGCGCAGGCTGGGCACCGCGTAGGTGGGCATGTGCCCCGACGCATCGGCCAGAGCGCGCAGATTGACCGGATCGACCGCGGCCCCCCAGGCAGCGCCCCCCAGTTCCTCCTGATGGATGCCGGCGGTGACCAGCGCCACGTCGATTCCGGCGGCATTGGCGCCGGCGACATCGGTGCGCAGGCTGTCGCCGACCGCCAGGATGCGGCTGCTGTCGTCGATCCCCAGCAGCTTGAAGCAGCGTTCATAGACCGGGGCATGGGGCTTGCCGTGCTGGCGCACATTGCCGCCCATCTCCTCGTAGCGGGCGGCCAGCGTGCCGGCGCAGATCACCAGCATCGGCCCGACCATCACCACCAGATCGGGGTTTGCGCAGATCATCGGCAGCCCGGCGGCGAGGCAGGCATCCAGCTGCGGCTGATAATCCGCCACCGTCTCGCCGAAGGTGACGATGCCGGTGTTGACGACGAAATCCGCCTCCTCCGGGGTTGCCGCGATCCGGTAGCCGAGCCCTTCATAGACGTCGGTGTCCCGCTCCGGCCCGATGTGGTAGAGCCGGCGGCCAAGGGCTGCGTGCCAGGGATCGTCGCGGTCGCGCAGCGCCTCGTAGGTCGCCTCGCCCGAGGTCATGACATGGTCGTAGCGCTCGCGCCCCAGCCCCATGCCGTCCAGCTTCTCGATCACGCCGGTGGTGCGGCGCGGCGCGTTGGACAGCAGGCAGATCGTCTTGCCGGCGGCGCGCATGCGGTCCAGGCAGTCGGGCACGCCGGGATAGGGCCGTTCGCCGTCATGCAGCACGCCCCACAGGTCCAGGATGAACCCGTCATACTGGTCGATGACTTCGGCGATGCCGGAAATCTGTCGGATGTCGGCCATGGTGTCCGGTCGGTTTGATGGAAGGGTTTGTGATGGGTGGGTCAGGGATCGGATTGCGTCGATCGGATTGCATCGACAGGCCGATCTCAGCGTGGTTGCAGCAACTCCGCATAGACCGCCAGCGTGTCGGCGCACATGCGGTCCTTGGTGTAGCGGTCGGCGACGAAGGCGATGGCGCGGGCGCCGATGGCCTCGCGCTGCTCCGGGGTCAGCGACAGCGCCTCGTCCAGCGCCCGGGCAAGGGCGTCGGGATCGTCGGGCGGCACCACCCAGGCGGTTTCACCGGGGACGACGGTCTCCTGATAGGCGCCGATGGCCGAGACGATCACCGGCTTGCCCATCGCCTGCGCCTCCACGATCACCCGCCCGAAGGCTTCCGGCTCGCGCGAAGCGGAGACGACCACCGTCGACAACAGGTAGGCCGCGGCCATGTCGCTGCAATGGTCGGTCATCCGCACCACGCCGCGCAGGCCGGCGTTGGCGATGCGGTTCTCCAGCTCCTCCCGGTAGCCGGTGCGGCCCTGGTCGGAGCCGACCAGCAGGGCCAGCACGTCCTTGCGCCCCAGCTTGGCCAGCGCGTCGATCAGCACGGTCTGGCCCTTCCAGCGGGTCAGCCGGCCGGGCAGCAGGATCACCGGCCGGTCGTCCGGCAGGTTCCATTGCTTGGCGAGCGTCACCAGCCGCGTCGGGCTGACCCGGTCGGGGGCGAAGACGCCGCGGTCGATGCCGCGGTGGATGACGCGCACCCGCTGCGGATCGACCGGGTAATTGCCCAGCACATGGTCGCGGATGAAGCCGGAGATGGCGATCACCCGCTCGCCCCGCGCCATCACCGAGTTGTACCAGCGCTTCAGCCGGCCGCCGACGGGACCCGTGCCGAAATTGTAGGGGGCGTGGAAGGTGGTCATGTAGCGGGCGCCGGTCTCCCGGCAGGCCAGCCACGCGCTCCAGGCCGGCGCGCGGGAGCGGGCGTGGACGATGTCCACCTTGTGCTCGCGGATGATGGCGGCCAGCCGGCGGGCATTGCGGCGGATGACCAGCGGGTTCTTGGAGGCCAGCGGCAGCGTCAGGTGGGTGATGCGGGCGCGGTCCAGCTCGCGCACCATCGGCCCGCCCTCCGACGCCACCAGCGGCTTGCCGCCGGCGGCCTGCAGGGCGAGCGCCATGTCGATGCAGCCGCGCTCCGCCCCGCCGGTGACCAGCGTCGGCACCACCTGCAGCACCGTCGGCGCCCGGCCACCCGGCCAGTTGGGTGCGGGAGGGGCTTGGTGGGGGTCCGCGTTGCGCGGGGACTGGTCGGTGGTAAGGTGGGGGTCGAAATCCATGATGCCGGCTGCTCGCAAGGGGCGGCCCGGAACCGGCCGCGGGCCCCGGCATGCCGGATCGCCGTCGAGCCCGGTGCCCGACCGCGTGCCGGTGTCCGTTTGTCGAAGGTGACCGTATGACCGAAACCGCAGCCCATCCGGGCGGCGCGCACCATAGCCTAACGCGCGGTGCCGCGACCATAGCCTATCACCACACCCCTGCTGGCCCGTCCGGGCAGGGCAAGCCGGGCGTCATGTTTCTGGGCGGCTTCATGTCCGACATGACCGGCGGCAAGGCGACGTCTTTGGAAGCCTGGGCAGTGGAGCGCGGCCTGTCCTTCACCCGCTTCGACTATCAGGGCCACGGCGCCTCCAGCGGCCGCTTCGCCGACGGCACCATCGGCCTGTGGGCCGACGACGCGCTGGCGGTGCTGGACCAGGTGACGACGGGGCCGCAGATCCTGGTCGGATCCTCGATGGGCGGATGGATGATGCTGTTGGCGGCGACGCGCCGGCCGGAGCGGGTGGCCGGGCTGGTCGGTATCGCCCCGGCCCCCGACTTCACCGAAGACCTGATGTGGGACATCTTCGACGCCGATGTCCGCCGGCAGATCATGGAGGAGGGCGTCTGGAATCGCCCGTCGGAGTACGGCCCGGAGCCGCAGCCGATCACCCGCGCCCTGATCGAGGACGGCCGCACCCACCTTCTGCTGCGCGGCCCCATCGCCTTCGACGGCCCCGTCCGCCTGCTGCACGGCCAGCGTGACCCCGACGTGCCCTGGCAGCTCAGCCTGCGCATCGCCGAGGCGCTGACCGGCGACGACGTCCGCGTCACGCTGGTGAAGGACGGCGACCACCGCCTGTCCCGTCCCCAGGATCTGGACCTGCTGTGCCGCACCGTCGGCGCGCTGGTGGATGAGATTGGCGGATGAAACTGGATCGGTTTAGCGCGCCGCCAAAAAAACGTCGTTTGCGTGAAACGGAGGCTTGCATAGCCGCGAACCTCTGGCTATAACGCGGGCCTCTACGGAGGGGTGGCCGAGCGGTTGAAGGCGCACGCCTGGAAAGTGTGTATACGTCAAAAGCGTATCGAGGGTTCGAATCCCTCTCCCTCCGCCACGAATTCAGGCCAGAGCGTTGATTTTCTCAGAAAATCCGCTCTGGCCTTCTTCTTTTCCCTACAGTTTGCCTTATTGGCGTTTCTTTGGCCGGAGGCACCGAGAGCAGCACGCCAGATCCGTGGCTGGCGGCAGAATTACGCCCGAATGTTGTGAGTGGATGCGTCAATGACGCAGTTGCGGTCTTGCCGAATAATCCGACTGCCGCCGAAACAACCAACACGGTTCGGAATCGGACGAATTAACCCTTATGTGTTTCCTCTTGCAACAAAACCCTACTTTCGGTTTTATGGATGTATGGTTTAGATGTGCTGTCGAGGTTCGTGTGCGTGTACACATTGGATTGGCTGCGGCCATTCTTGCTGCTGGTATGCTGTCCGCATGCCAGACAATGAATGATGTGGCGAAAACGGTCGGCAAGCCGCCGGAGAAAGCGCTTGAAATGCGCGCGCTCCAGACGCGCCGTTTCGACAGTGAGAACGAGAAGCTTCTGCTCGAGGCGGGAACCCAGACCCTTCAGGATCTTGGCTTCACCATTTCCGAGGCGTCGAGCGATGTCGGCGTGGTGGTCGCATCCAAGCAGCGGAATGCGGAAGAGGGTGGGCAGGTCGCGGCACAGATCGGCCTGACGATTGCAATGGCTCTCCTCGGCGTGGCAAACAATCCCACCTGGGACCAGGAACAGACCATTCGTGTGACGTTTATTGCCAACCCGGTGTCGGGCGGCCGCCAGACCGAAGTGCGCACCACATTCGACCGAATCCTCGTCAATAATCATGGGCACGCCTGGAAGGCGGAGTTGCTGATGGAACCGCAACTCTACCAGGAGTTCTTTGAAAAGCTCTCCGCCAGCGCGTTCCTTGAGGCTCACAAGATATGACACTGAGCAAGAGCATCCGCTTTGCGATCTTCGGCGCTATGGCGCTTACCGTCGCAGCTTGCCAGACCAACAATCAGTCGCAGGTCGTGCTCAGCAAGAAAAGCCCTGTCGAGTTGAGGGCCATGCAGGCGCGCGCCTTCGAAACTTCCGATCAGAACAAGACCCTGCGAACGGTGATCGCCACCTTCCAGGATCTTGGCTATGGGATCGACAAGGTCGAACCGGCTGCCGGAACAGTTTCGGCAACCAAGCTGGCCAAGCTCCGCATGACCGCAACGGTTTATCCGCGCGGTCCTTCGCGCATGATCGTGCGCTCCAATGCCTTGGTCATGAATCCTGGAATGGAAAGTCAGGTGGACGATCCGGAATTTTACAAGGACTTGTTCTTTGAACCTCTGTCCAAGGCAATGTTCCTGACCGCCCTGGAACTGGGAAGTGAAGAGGATGTTCCGCCGGTTCCGGACGCTGCATCGAAAACGACTGCCAAGCCGTAATCCTACTTCAGATCGAGGTCTTTCCATGCTCTTCAAGAATTTCTCATTGGCCGCGATGGGGCTTGCCTCGGTGCTGCTCGCCGGTTGCCAGACGGCGGGAGAGCATGCGGCGGCCGTCCGTCAGGCACAGGATGGCGATCGCCTGACCGTCGGCAAGGTGCAGCGCGAGATCCGCATCGGCATGACGAGTGCCGAAGTCGTGGAGGTGCTTGGTTCGCCCAACATGGTGACGACGGATGACCGTCGGCGCGAGAACTGGGTCTATGACAAGATCTCGACGGAAACCGCGTACTCTTCCAGCAGCGGCGGAGTGAACGCATTGATTCTGGGCGGTGGCCCGATCGGTGCCGGCATTGGCGGCGCCTTGGGCGGCGCCGGCGTCAGCGGCGCCGCGGGCGCGCGCAGCACCTCACAGCGGACGTTGACGGTGATCGTCAAGTTCGACGAGAACAGCCGGGTCCGTGATTTCTCGTACCGCTCCAGCAGCTTCTGACAGGAGCGGCAGCATGAAATGCCGGGTTGTCGTATCCGCTCTGATCCTAACGGCGTTGGCAGGCTGCCAGCAGACTCCGGGAGCGCAGCAGCAGGCCGCTGCGCTCACCCTGGCGGCTGAGAGCCTTGGGCAGCGTCAGATGCAAACCCGGCGTTTCGACACGGCCGATGAACAAGCGATCCTCGCGGCATCTGCCGGCGTGTTGCAGGACCTGGGGTTTACCACCGAGGAGACCAACCTCAAGGCCGGGCTGATCGTCGCGTCCAAGGATCGCGATGCGGTCGAATCGGGGCAGGTTGCCGGACAGGTCTTTTTTGCTCTCCTGGTCGCGGCCATGGGAGGACGTGCTGATCCGGTGTGGGACGCCAATCAGAAAATCAGGATCTCCATTGTGACGCGCCCTACGGCCGATCGGAGCGGCATCGTCGTCCGCGCGACATTCCAGCGCGTAATCTGGAACACGAAGAATCAAATCTCGCGCGTCGAGACGATCGACAAGCCCGAAATCCATCAGCAATTCTTCGAAAAGCTTTCACAATCCGTTTTTCTTGAGGCGCACCAGATATGAGCATGCCCAATTGCCGCACTCTGTCTGTCCGCGGCTTGGCCATGGCACTCGCACTTGCATTTCTTCCGCTTGGCGGATGTCAAACGGACTCGAAGCAACAGGTGATGGCTGTCGACAAGAGCCAGGTCGAATTGCGTGCGATCCAGACGCGGGCATTTGACACAAGTGACCGCAACCTGACGATCCGTACGGTAATCAGCAGTCTTCAGGATCTGGGCTTCGTCATCGATAAGGCCGACGAGCAGTTGGGGATCATCAGCGGAACCAAGCTGTCCGGCTATGCCATGCGCATGACGGTTACCGTTCGCCCGCGCGGCAAAACCCAAATGTCGGTGCGCGCGAGCGCGCAATACAATCTGGTCGCGGTATCTGATGCGGAGCCTTACCAGCAGTTCTTTGCCGCCCTTTCAAAAGCGATGTTCCTGACTGCCAACGAAGTCGACTGAAGCCTGAAATCAGGACCCTAATTGGTTCAGTCAATCTCATCGTTTTGGCAAAAGGGCGTTCTGGGTCAACTCGCCACGCCATAGAAAAGCCCGCCCCACATCGGCGCATGCCGGTGCGGGGCGGGCTGTCAGTCGTTTCCGGTGCCTGGAACGGAAGGGGCGGCGCCCCTTACTTCGACCGCGACACGCGGCGCAGGAAGTCGATGAACTGTGCCTGCTCTTCCGGGGACAGGTCCTTGACCATGCCCTGGTCGTGCGCCTGGACGCGCGGGATCAGGTCGTCCATCAGCGTCTGGCCTTCCGGCGACAGGCGCAGGGCGTAGGAGCGGCGGTCGTTGGGCGAGGGAGCGCGCACGACGAGGCCGCGCGACTCGAGACGGTCGATCACAGCGACCATCGTCGACCGGTCGATGCCGACCGCCGTGCCCAGGTCGGACTGCGACAGCCCCTCGTTCTCCCGGATCATGATCAGCACGCCGAACTGGCCGGGCGTGATGTCATGCGGAGCGACCGCATTCTGAAAGCTCTGGAACACCGCGACCTGAGCCTTGCGCAGGTTGTAACCCACCAGCTCCGGAAGGGGGCCAAGGGCGAGCTTGCCGTTCTTGCCGGGCCGCAGACGCGACCGCCGGTCGGCGGGGGTGGAACGCTCGTTGTCAGTCACCGTGGATGCCATATTTTGGATGAATTATCGGATGAACGGATAAAATGCGGGCAAGGCTTTCGTTTGTCAGCAAGAACCGCACAGACAACAGGCTATGCATACCAGATATGCGCCAAGCGTATTGGTGGGAACGCGTACAAATTCCATCTTGAAGAGTCAAGAAGTGATCGACGCCGATTCGACGCCGATCGCCCGCCCAGCGGTTTCCCCTGCCGCGCGCGGGTTCCCGAATCGGAGCTTCCGACGCCCGGTCCCCCCCAGACCGGGCGTCTTCGTTTTTGGCCGCCTCCTGTCCGGGGCGCCGAACCGATTTGCAGGGCAGGGCGGATGGTTGGGCGCTTGGTCCGTTGCCAGCTTTCGGGTTAGCTGTGGGTAAGCGTTCCAACCAGAGAGCCGATGCCATGGCCTTCGCCATTCCCCTGTGGTCCCAGCCGGCCGTCCCCGTTGTGGGCGGCGATCCGTTTCCGGTGCGTCGCATCTATTGCGTCGGCCGCAACTATGCCGCCCATGCGCGCGAGATGGGCGCCGATCCCGACCGCGAGCCGCCCTTCTTCTTCATGAAGCCGGCCGACGCCATCGTCGCCGACGGCGCCACCATCCACTATCCGCCGAAGACCGCCAACCTGCATCACGAGATCGAACTGGTGGTGGCGATTGGCGCCGGCGGGCGCGACATCCCGGTCGACCGGGCTCTGGACCATGTGTTCGGCTATGCCGTCGGGCTCGACATGACCCGGCGTGATCTGCAGGGCGCCGCCAAGAAGGAAGGCAAGCCCTGGGACATGGGCAAGGGGTTCGACCAGTCGGCACCCTGCTCCGCCATCCGCACCGTCGCCGACATCGGCCATCCGGCCAAGGGGGCGGTCACCCTGCAGGTGAACGGCGAGCCGCGGCAGAAGGGCGACCTGTCCGACCTGATCTGGTCGGTGGCGGAGACGATCTCCTACCTGTCCGGGTTCGTCGAACTGCAGCCGGGCGACGTGATCTATACCGGCACGCCGGAGGGCGTCGGCCCGGTGGTGGCCGGCGACGTGCTGACCGGTGAGGTCGAAGGCGTCGGCACCCTGACCCTGACCATCGCCTGAGCCGCCGGCAATGCGCATCGCGACCTGGAACATCAATTCGGTCCGCATGCGTCTGGACCTCCTCCTCCGCCTGATGGAGGAGGAGCGGCCGGACGTGATCTGTCTGCAGGAAACCAAGGTGGTGGACGCCGACTTCCCGCTCGGCCCGCTGGCGGAGCGCGGCTATGTCCACGCCCACATCCACGGGATGAAGAGCTACAACGGCGTCGCCATCCTGTCCCGTCTGCCCTTCGAGTCGCAAAACGTCCAGCACTGGTGCGGCAAGCAGGACTGCCGCCACGCGCTGGCCCATCTGCCGGGCGGGATCGAGCTGCATTGCGTCTACATCCCCGCGGGCGGCGACATCCCCGACCCGGCGGTGAACGACAAGTTCGCCCACAAGCTCCAGTTCCTCGACGAGATGACCCACTGGCTGGGCACGGAGCGGAGGTCCGACCGGCCGATGGTTCTGGTCGGCGACCTGAACATCGCGCCCTTGGAACAGGACGTCTGGAGCCATAGGGAATTGCTGTCGGTGGTTTCCCACACGCCGATCGAGGTGGAGAAGCTGGCGGCGATGCAGGCGTCTGCCGGCTGGGTCGATGCCCTGCGCCGCTTCGTTCCGCCGGAGGAGAAGCTCTACACCTGGTGGAGCTACCGGGCGAAGGACTGGGCCGCCTCCAACCGCGGCCGGCGCCTGGACCACATCTGGGTGACCCCGCCGCTGGAAGGCGCGCTGGCGGGCATCAAGGTGCTGCGCGACGCCCGCGGCTGGGAGCCCAAGCCGTCGGACCATGTGCCGGTGATCGTCGATCTGAACGTTTGAGATCTGGCCGTCTGAGATCTGAACGTGTGATGGGGGAGGGGGCTGTCGTGCCCCCTTACTCCAGCAGGCTGATGTTCAACCGAACCAACTCCGGCGCGCCGTCCTTGGCGATGCGGAACAGGTGGGCGCAGCCGTTGCGCAACTCCTCCGCCGGGTCGTCGCGCATGTCCCAGCCGGTGGCGAGCGAATAGAGCGCCCGCAGGATGCCGTTGTGGGCGACGGCGCCGGTGGGGCGGCCCTCCGCCGCCAGATCGGCCAGCCAGGAGCGCAGACGGGCCTGCACCTCGCGCGGGCTTTCGCCGCCGGGCGCCTTGAAGTCCAGACCCAGCCGGTCGTGGCGGGCCGGCATGCGGCCGTCGGCGCGCAATTCCTCGGTGCGCTGGCCTTCCCACTCGCCCCAGTCCATTTCGACGATCCGCGGCTCCGGCGTGGGATCGAGGCCGAGCAGGGTCGCGGTCTCCCAGGCCCGGCGCTTCGGGCTGGCGACCCAGCGCAGACCGGCCGACTCGGGCGGCAGGCGATAGCGGGCGACCCGCGCGCGGCCGGCGTCGGACAGCGGCTCGTCGATGCTGCCCTGGATGCGCCCTTCGGCGTTCCAGGCGGTGGGGCCGTGGCGGAGGATCAGCAGGGTGGTCATGACGGTACCGGTGCGCGGGTGACGGGACTGCGCCCCGAGTTTAGCGTTTCGCCGTCTTCTGTACCGGCATTTCCTTGACCTGGGCCAGCGCCACGCGGACGCGCGACAGATCGGGCGCCGCCGCCCGGACGGCGGACTTGGCCGGAGCCTTGGCGGGTTTCGCCGGCGGCTTGCCCGGTTTGACCGCCTTGGCCGTGGCCTCGGCCACCTGCACGCGGCCCTTGCCGCCGCCATGCTTCATGGCGAGCGCCTGGGCCCTGGCACGGGCGCGGGCTTGCGCCTCCAGGATCTGCGGCGCGCGCGGTTCGCCGGTCTTCGGCGTCCAGGTGCGGAAGGGGCCGGTATCGACATGGACATGGCCGGTGTGGGCGTACATGGCGTAGCCGCCGCGCTGCATCGCCGCCGCTTCCTCCGCCAGCCGCGAGGGCGGGATGCCGGCGATGGAGAAGTCCGCCGCCTGACCGCGCATGTGATAGGAGTTCTCGGCGACGTTCGGGTTCGTCCGGGCGAGGCTGGCGTTGGTCGCGCTCGACCGGTAGCCGGAGGTGAGGCGGATCGGCGACTCCGCCGACGCGCCGACGCGCTGGCGCAGCTCCACCAGCATATCGACCAGGGCCGGATCGACCGGGATCACCTCGTCGCTGCGGCGGTCGCGGAACAGGACGGCGATCTCGCGCATCGCGGCCGGGTCATACCCGTCGCCGGGGCGCCAGTAGGTGACGGACGCCGACTCGCCGCTGGCGGGATGCTGCAGGACCACGCTGCGCGGTTCGCCGTCGAACTTGGCGCTTTCCAGCGGTGGCGCGGTGGCGCAGCCGCCAAGCTGCGTCGCGACGGTCAGCACGGCGAGAATACCCAAGGCACGACCGGTCATGCGCATCGCTCTTCCCCCCAAGCTTTGCACGCATCAACGACCCCGCCCGCCCCAATCGTGGCGGGGTTGCACGCCGATCTAATACCAAGATTGTCACAGGAGGCCAGTGTGACAAAGCAACCTGTGGCGTAATGAACACGCACAAGCGCTTTTGCTCAGTGGAACCGATTGTTCAGGATTCAACTGGTACGGATAGCGCCGATCCTACAGGCACAGTTCCATCCCTTCATAGGCCACCAGGGATCCGGGGCGCATCGCCGCCGCCTCGGCTGCGATGGCGTCCAGCGCGTCGTCGGTGCGGGCCGGGTCGTGGTGGAAGATCACCGCGCGGCCGACTCCGGCCGCCTCGGCCAGCCGCAGGCATTCCTGCCAGGTCGAATGGCCCCAGCCGACGCGCGACGGGTATTCGGCGTCGGTGTAGGTGCTGTCATACACCATCACGTCGGCACCGCGCAGCAACTCCAGGATCACCGGGTCGCGTCCTTCGGCCGGATGCTCGGTGTCGGTCAGGACGCACAGGCTGCGGCCGCCATGCTCCACCCGGTAGCCGGTGGCGCCGTCGGGATGGTTCAGGCGGCAGGTGCGCACCACCACTCCCGCTGGCACACCCGGCGCCAGCTCCAGCGTCTGGCCGGCCTGGAAATCGCGGAACTGGCAGTCGGCACGGAAGATCTCGACCGGCACCGGGAACAGCGGCGCCGTCATCATATCGGCCAGCACGGTGCGGAACGGCCGTTCCGGCGGCAGATGCCCGGACCACAGCCGCAGGCGGCCGGCCGGGTCGAAGGCCGGCGCGAAAAAGGGCAGGCCGCTGATATGGTCGAGATGGCTGTGGGTCAGCAGCAGGTCGATGTCCACCGGCCCGCCGTCGCGCACCAGCGACTCGCCCAGCGGCCGGATGCCGGTGCCGCAGTCGAAGACGATGTGGGCGCCGCCGCAGCGCACCTCGATGCAGGCGGTGTTGCCGCCATAGCGCACGGTGGCCGGGCCGGGCGACGCGATGCTGCCGCGCACGCCCCAGAAGCGTACGATGAAGGGGGACCCGCCGCCGGACTCTTCAGGAGCGGGCGGTTGCGCGGAATTGATGGTGGAACGAACGGTCATGACGGCGCCATCGTGGCGGCCCCGCTTGCCCAAGTCTAGCAAATCTCTCCCCCGCTGATCTCTTCCGGGCGGATCCCACGGATCGGGGACAAGACTTCCGAACAGGCCGTGTCGCGAGTCGACACCCTACGAAGGGCATCTGTCCAAACCCATAAGATGTGGTAGGTTGGGGCTCGTCGCGCATTGCGCGGCATGACTCCCAAAGGGTCCCCGCGCGGGTGGGGACCGGCTCCGGCGGAACCCGACGCGGATGGATCCTGACAAGCTCGCCAAAGTCCTCGCCATGGCCGAGTCGGAGCATCAGGGCGAGGCGCTGTCCGCCCTGCGCGCCGCCCGCATCATGCTGTCCCGCGCCGGGCTGTCCTTCCGCGATCTGGCGGAGCGCGCCCGCACGCCGGTGCCGCCCGCCGCCGAGCCGCCGCCCACCGCCCAACCTGCCGAACCCGCCGGTGCGCCGGCCCCGCCGCCGCCGCCCGACGAACTGGTCCGCGGCCTGCGCCGGCAGGTGAAGGACCTGGAACTGGAACTCGCCACCCTGCGGCGGCAACTCGACAAGGCGGCGGGCGATGCCGACCGCCAGCGCGAGGAGGCCGACCGCTGGCGCACCCTGGCGCGCGAGACGGCGGAAAAGCTGTGGGACATGGGCAAGGCGCTGGAGCGCAAACACTCCCGCCATACCGACAGCGACAAGCGCCGCGCGGTGCTGGACCTGCTGCAGGACCCCGGCAGCGCCCTGCTGTCCGACCGCGAGATCGCCCGGCGCGTCGGCGTGTCGCCGCACGACGTCACCCATTGGCGCCGCCGGATGGCCATCGTCGGCCGCAAGCTGCGGCTGCTGCCGGTGGTGCCGCGCGGGCGCGGCCTGTGGGGCGGCCCTTCGGCCTGCGGACTCGGCGTGGCCCGGCTGGGCAAGCTTTCGGGCGGGCCGCAGATGGGCGAGCGTCGCCGCTGGTTGGGCTTTGCCGGCGAGGTCACCATCGCCGAACGGGGCAGCCGGCGCGAACTGGCCTCGGTCGGCCGGCGCTGATCGGGGAGACGGCCAGGAGGCTGACCCGGAAGGCGGCTCAGGGCACCAGCCGGTAGCCGCCGGGTTCCGTCACCAGGATGCGGGCGTTGGACGGATCGGCCTCGATCTTCTGGCGCAGGCGATAGACGTGGGTCTCCAGCGTGTGGGTGGTGACCGCCGCGTTGTAGCCCCAGACCTCGCCCAGCAGGGTTTCGCGCCCGACCACCAGATCGCCGGCCCGGTACAGGTATTTCAGGATCGCCGTTTCCTTCTCGGTCAGGCGGATCCTGCGGTTGGTAGCCTCGTCCAGCAGCAGCTTGGCGCCGGGGCGGAAGCTGTAGGGGCCGATGGCGAAGACCGCGTCCTCCGTCTGCTCGAACTGGCGCAGCTGGGCGCGCAGCCGGGCGATCAGCACCCCCAGGCGGAAGGGCTTGGTCACATAATCGCTGGCGCCGGATTCCAGCCCCAGGATGGTGTCGGCATCGCTGGCCGAGGCGGTCAGCATGATGATGGGGCAGCGCACCCCCTCGCGCCGCAGCAGCTTGCAGACGTCGCGCCCGTCCATGTCCGGCAGTCCGACGTCGAGCAGGATGGCGGAGAAGCCGGTTCCGGCCTCGCCCGCCTTGCGGACCGCGTTCAGCGCGCCGGCGCCGTCGCCGGCCTCCTCCGTCTCAAGCTCCTCCAGCAGGCGAAGCTGCTCCGCCAGCGACTGGCGCAGGGCGGTGTCGTCGTCGACCAGGAGGATGCGCTTTGCGATGGTCATGGTCCGCGGCACGAAGTCGGAAGTCGAAGATTGACGCCGGCAGGGCCGGGGGCGGCGCCTTAGTAGCATGGCGCCGGTGGATTGTCGTGATGGCTTGTGGCGAAGAGGGTGGGCCTTCCAGATGGGCCTTACTACAGAACCGCCAGCAGCGCCGCCGCCCCGCCGGCGTCCGCCGCGGCGAGGACGATCCGCTCGGGCCGTACGCCGAGGTCCCGCAGGGTGGCGGCGACGGTCTCGTCCGGCACCGCGACATGGCGCATCAGCGACAGCGCCCCCTGTTCCAGATTGCGGCGCACGGCGGCCTCTTCGGCGGTCAGCCCCGGCTCGGTCCAGTGCAGGCGTTCGATCAGTGCGGTGAAGCGCAGGCGCCGGCTGTCGACCGGCAGGCTGGCGGCGAGGTTGGGCAGGGCGTTGCCGTCCAGCAGGACCGGCGCGCCGTCGGGCAGCCGCGACAGCGCGACGTCGGCCGCCAGGATCGCCGACGGATCGACCCGCGGGTGCGGGCCGGGCAGGGCGTGGAGCATGATGCCGGCCCCGGCGGCGCGCAGGGCATCGACCATGCGGCAGCCATAAGCATCGGCGGCAAGATCGGCCGGCATCACCAGATGAACGGACATGGTCGGATCAGGGGTCGTCGAAAGGGTGGTCACGGGGAACGGGCTCCCGGTTGAAGGGCTGCGGTCGCCATTCCGGCGCCCATGGTCAAGGGCGGCGGAACGGCCCGTGGGAGGGGCCGACTCCGCCCGGCCGGTGGCCCGGGATGGTCCCGGCGTCGGCAGGCTAGCCGGATCGTTGCGTCCCCGGCAACGGTGTGGCGCGCTGGAATTGCTGGACAGGGGCGCGCCACCTGCGCTTTGCTTCGCCCGCCGAACGCACCATGTCCCGTTTTACGCGCCCTATTCGGCGCACCCGCTACGCAAAGCCGCTGACGATGCAAGCCGAACGCTCCTCCGCCACCACCACGGTCACCCTGTCCACGCCCACGGCAGCCGCCGCGGCGGCGCCCATCGACGAGGCCGCCGTGCGCGCCGTCGACCGGGCGCTGGCCGCCCTGCGCCGGGGCGAGGTGGTGGCGATCGAGACCGCCGACGGCACGGTCGGCGCCGCGGTGTCGGTGGAGTCGGTGGCGCTCGACGCCGTGGAGCGGCTGAAGGCGCTGACCGGCGGCACCCCGCGGCTGGTGGTCACCCGCCGCCGCGCCGTGGTGCTGGGGCTGGCCGCCGCCGCCGTGGCGCAGCCGGTCAGCGACATCGCCGACGATCAGGCGCCCGGCGCCGCGGCGGAGGCGTTCGGCGCCATGACGCTCGACCGGCCCGGCGGGCTGACCGCCGACCAGGCTCACGCGCTGGCCGATCCCGAACAGTATCCGCAGGCCCAGGATGCGCTGCCCGCCGGTCTGGCCGCCGCCGAGGCTTGCCCCGGCAGCCGCGAGGCCGCGGCGGTGGATCTCGCCCGGCTGGCCCGCCTGCTGCCCGCCGCCATCACCGCCGACCTTCCGTCGTCGGCCCGGATCAGCGCCGCGGAGTGGGCGGCAGAGCATGACCTGCTGCTGGTGCGGGCGTCGGACGTCGCCGATTACCGTGTCCATGTGGTGCGGACCCTGCGCCGCGTCGCCGACGCGCGGGTGCCGCTGGTCGGGTCGGAAAACACGCGCATCTACGCCTTCCGCCCGGCCGACGGCGGACCGGAGCATCTGGCCATCGTCATCGGCGACCCCGATCCGCAGCAGCCGGTGCTGGCCCGTCTGCATTCGGAATGCTTCACCGGCGATCTGCTGGGGTCGCTGCGCTGCGACTGCGGCGACCAGCTGCGCGGCGCCATCGCCGAGATCGCCCGGCAGGGCAGCGGCGTGCTGCTGTATCTGGCGCAGGAGGGGCGCGGCATCGGGCTGGTCAACAAGCTGCGCGCCTACCGCATCCAGGATCGTGGCTTCGACACGGTGGACGCCAACGAGATCCTCGGCTTCGAAGCGGACGAGCGCGTCTATCTGCCGGCGGCGGAGATGCTGCGCCAGCTTGGCTTCGAGGCCGTGCGGCTGATGACCAACAACCCGGAAAAGCTGCGCCAGCTCGCCCGCTGCGGCATCGCGGTGGTGGAGCGGGTGGCCCACATCTTCCCGGCCAACGGCCACAACGAGGCCTATCTGCGCACCAAGGCGGAACGCAGCGGCCATATGTTCTGACCGAACGGCCGGGGCGAAAGGCCGGGGCCGGCGGGGCAGGAATCGCCATGCCGGCCCGGCAGTTCTTGCCGGTCTCTGGCCGGCTTTTTGCTGACCGGGCCGCACTGGGAATCGGATTCCGGGTGCTGACCGTCCGGATCCTCCCGAATCGGTCGATTCCGCTTCGGATCGGGCGTCCCGGCTTGGCACGCCGCTTGCTGTACCTGTCGTGACCACCGAGCCGGGAGACCGCCCATGGCCATCGACGCCACCACGATCGACAGCAGCGCCGTCCAGCGTCCGGCGCCGCGCGAAAAGGCGTCGCCGGTCATCAGCGACGGCCACAATGGCGGCCCGGTGGAAATCCAGGGCGACATGTCCTTCTGGGACTTCCTGGACATCATCAACCCGCTGCAGCACATCCCGATCGTCAGCACCATCTATCGCGAGATCACCGGCGACACCATCCAGCCGTCCATGCGGATCATGGGCGACATGCTGTATGGCGGCGTGATCGGTGGCATGGCCTCCATCGCCAACGCGGTGGTCGAACAGGCGACGGGTCAGGATGTCGGCGAAACGGTCATGGCCTCGCTCGGCTTTGGGGGCGGTGACCATCCCGCCGCCTCCACCGCCGTCGCGGACGCCTCGGGGGGGCCGGCGGCGTCCGGCTCCCCCGCGGAGCGCCCCGCGGAGTTACAGAACGCGCAGCAGGCCCCTGCAGCCGGACTTGCCGCCGCGCTGGCCGCCGCCAAGCCGGCCGATCTGGGGTCGGCGCCGTCACAGCCCGCTGCCGGGCAGCCGGTCCGGCTTGCGGCCGCCACCTCTGCCGCCAAATCCGCGGATGCCTCGCCGGTTCTGACGGCGCAGCTCGCGGCCGGGGCGGCTCCACACCCCAGCAAGATGCCGGCGCGCGACACGCCGCTGGCCAGCTCCGCGCTGGCGAAGCATAGCGTGCCCCGCTATGCGACGCCGGTCCCCGGGGCGGTGACCGCCAACGCGCGCACCGCCGGGGCGACTGCGGCCAATGGCGGCCAGGCCCAGCCCGCCGCCGGACAACCGGGCGGCCAACCGGCCAACCAGCCAGCCGATGCCGCCGGCCCGACTCCAGTCGCGCCGGACATGCTGTCGGAGACGATGATGCGCAACCTCGCCAAGTATGAGCAGTCGCGCAAGGCGGCGCAGGGTGCCGCGGGCAGCACCACACGGGTGACGGGATGACCATCGAGATCACCGTGACGCCGGATGAAGGCGGCAATGACGGCGCACCGGTCACCACCGGCTGGCTGCGCTGGCCGGGCGGCGAGGTGCCCTGTGTGCTGGGCCGCGGCGGCGTGCGTGCCGACAAGCGGGAGGGTGACGGCGCCACCCCCGTCGGCCGCTTCCCGCTGCGTCGCGTGCTGTGGCGTGCCGACCGGCTGGCTCCGCCGGAGACCGGGCTGCCGCTCGATCCCATCGCCGAGCAGGACGGCTGGTGCGACGCGCCGGAGGATCCCGCCTACAACCGTCCGGTCATCCGGCCCTATCCCGCCAGCCACGAGGAGATGTGGCGGGACGATCACGTCTACGACGTCGTGGTGGTGATGGGGCACAATGACGACCCGGTGGTGCCGGGGATGGGCAGTGCCGTGTTCCTGCACCTCGTCCGCCCGGACCGCGCGCCGACCGCCGGCTGCGTCGCGCTGGCTCCCGACGACATGCTGCGCCTGCTGAAGGACTGCGGGCCGGGAAGCGCGCTGAGCGTCGCCGGCCCGAACGGCCGATGAAGCCGCTGTTTACGGGGCCGGGCCGATTATTGGGCCGGATAAGGGCGGGCGCCGAAAATCGCCGTGCCGACCCGCACATGGGTGGCACCGAAGCGGACCGCTGTCTCGTAATCGCCGCTCATGCCCATGCTGATTTCCGACAGACCCAGCCGGCGGGCCATCTCCGCCAGCAGGGCGAAATGCATCGCCGGCTCCTCGTCCACCGGCGGGATGCACATCAGCCCGGTGACGGGCAGCCCCAGCCGGTCGCGGCAGTCGGCCAGGAAGGCCTCCACCTCCGCCGGGGCGAGGCCGGCCTTCTGCGGTTCCTCGCCTGTGTTGACCTCGATCAGGCAGCGCGGGCGGCGGCCGGATTTCGCCATCTCCTCCGCCAGGGCCTCCGCCAGCTTCGGGCGGTCCAGCGTCTGGATCACGTCGAACAGGGCGACGGCGTCCTTGACCTTGTTGGTCTGCAGAGGACCGATCAGGTGCAGTTCCAACTCGGGGAAGCGCTCCTTCAGCGCCGGGAACTTGGCCTTGGCCTCCTGCACCCGGTTCTCGCCGAACACGCGCTGGCCGGCGGCAAGCGCCTCCTCCACCGCTTCGGCCGGATGGGTCTTCGACACGGCGACCAGCGTCACCGCGCCGTCGCCGCGCCCGCAGGCCGATGCCGTTTCCGCAATGGCGCGGCGCACCGAGTCGAGCCGTCCCGCCACGCTGTCCGCGTGGGCGGAACCGCCTGCTTCGGCGCCGGTTTGCGTATCTCTGCCAGTGCCCTGCGTCGTCGTCATGGCCGCCCCCAATCCGGTCGCTGCGGGTGTACAGCGCTTCCGCGGCGTGTTAGCGGACGGTCCGCGGAAACGCAAGCGCCCCAAGCGACCATGCCCTTTGCGTCCGGATCGCCGGTGCGGGGGATCGTCATCGTTTTTGCACATCGAGGAGACCTCCGCATGCGGAGTCCGTATCGTTCCCTGCTCTCCGTCCTGACGTCGGTGGCCCCTGCCGGCCTCCTTGCTGCCGCGGTCGCCATCTGGTCCGTCGCCACTCCCGCCCACGCCGAAGACCATGCGAAGCCGGCTCCCAAAACCGCAACGCCCAAGGCTGAGACCAAGGCGAAGCCCGGCGCCAAGAACGACAAGGCCAAGCTGATGCTCGGCTCGCCGATGACCAAGGTGCGCTTCAGCGAGCCCGCCTTTCCGCTGACGGACGACGGCACCTATCGCAGCTTCATGGACAAGATTCTGGACGAATACGGCCGTCGCTGCGTGCGGCAGGAGCAGTTCGGCTGGGAAATCGCGAAGGATGATCAGGAACGGCTGGACTTCATCTTCCAGGGGACGATGGCGAATTACGGCCGTCTCGGCTTTCTGCTGGGGGAAATCCATCCCAAGTCCGTGACCGATCCGGAAACCATCGCCTTCCTCGCCGACCACAACAAGGAGCGCTACCTGCTGGTCTGGACGCCGTTGGAGTCGTCGGTGCTGTTCATGATGTGCGACACCGCGGCCAAGGATGCCAAGGCCGACCAGCCGAAATCCGCTCCGAAGAAATAGGGCGGTCCGGAATGACGGAAAAGGCGGCGGATGTCTCCGCCGCCTTTCGCGTTCGTGCCGTCCGGGATCGCGTGCGCTCAGAAAGCGAAGCGGGTGTCCCACAGGACGATGTTGGCGTCGTTGTTCACACCGCCGACCTTGTTGTCGAGATAGCTGTATTCCAGACCCGTGGTCAGGCCCGGCGCCACGGTGTAGGTGACGCCGCCCTGCCAGACATGGGCACGGGAATTCAGCCCGGCGAAGTTGCTGTCGATGCCCTTGGCGTCGGTGTAGGTGGCGGCCAGGATGACCGGACCCATCGTGTAGTTGGCGCCGACGATCCACACCTGCTGATCGTCCACGCCGCGGGTGCCGGTGGCGTAACCGCTGTCGCCGCTGAAGGCGTAGCTGCCGCCGACCTTGAAGTTGGCGTAGGACACATTGGCACCGACATGGACGGAGGACAGGTCCTCGAGCCCGCTGGCCGCCTTGGCGAACTGGTAGGCGGCGCTTGCCTCCACGCCGAAACCGCCGAACGCGCCCTTGTAGGTGGCCTGGACCTCGGCCATGTCGTGATAGGCGGTGGTGTTCTTGCGGCGGTTCACGTCGGTGTTGCTGCTGCCGTACACCGGGGTGTAGGCGGCGCCGACCTGGAACCCGGCGAAGCTCGGCGTCAGGTAGACGATCTTGGTGCTGGCATCGCCCGACTCCAGCGTGCGCAGGCTGCCCAGGACATAGGGGGCGCCGTTGGCGTTCACGTAGTAGTTCAGGTACTGGGCGTCGGGCGAGCCTTCGATGCCTTCGATGTTCGGGCCGATGATGCCGTATTCGTCCGACAGGCCGTTGATCACACCGGCCTGCACCGTGCCGAAGCCGCCGTTCACGAAGATGAAGGCGCGGTCGCTGTCGGTGCTGCGGTTGTTGGCGGTGCCGTTGTTGGCACGCAGGCGCAGGCGGGCGCCATATTCCAGGCCGTTGTCGGCCTTGGCCGTCGGGGTGATGTTGAGGCGGAAGCGGTTGGCGAACTCGGTCTGGCGCAGGCCGTTGTCATTGTCCTGGTCGACATAGGCGCCCTGGAAATAGGCGTCGCCACCCAACAGGATATCGAACTTGGCCTGGGCCGAGGCGGTGCCGCAGCCGGCGGCGAGGGCGGCGGCTGCGCAGCCGATGACGAGAGAGCGCTTCATGGCAGATCATCCTGGATGCATGCGCCCCATCGGAGGGAGGCGCGAGCGGTGTCTTGTGCTCCAATATTTAATCCCGCCATCCAGCGGCGGACAAGTGACCGAGATGGTGGAAGTCTCCGCATCCCGAGGACAGTGACGGGAAAAACACGCACTCCCGGATCATGTGAATTCATATAATAAGTATTTGGCGATTTTCTGGCGATTGCTTGCAAGGAGATGCCGGTTTGTCGCCAGAAAGGGGTAACCCCTTCGCGGGGCGCGTCGTGATGGTCCTGTGCGCCGGCGGACAAAACGGGTCACGGCATCCAGGGGGACAAAAAAAGAGGCGGCGGATTTCTCCGCCGCCTTCGCGTCTGCTGCCAGGAGCCTGCTTCTTAGAAAGCGAAGCGGGTATCCCACAGAACGATGTTGGCATCGTTGTTGATGCCGCCCGACTTGTTGTCGACGAAGCTGTACTCCAGGCCCGTGGTCAGGCCGGGGGCGACGGTGTAGGTCACGCCGGCCTGATAGATGTGGGCGCGGGCATAATCGGCGGCGGTGGCGGCACCGGTGCCGACATTGGCGCCCTTGGCGTCGGTGTAGGTGGCGGCCAGGATCACCGGACCCAGGGTGTACTGGGCACCGACCAGCCAGACCTGGTTGTCGTCGACACCGGTGTGGCCCTTGCGATAGCCGCTGTCGCCGCTGAAGGCATAGCTGCCGCCGAGGGCGAAGGCGCCGTAGGAGATGGTGGCGCCGGTGTGGACCGACGACAGGTCTTCGAAGCCGTTCGGGGCCTGGGCGAACTGATAGGCGACGCTGGCTTCCAGGCCGACGCCGCTGAAGGCGCCCTTATAGTAGGCCTGGATTTCACCCATGTCGTTGTAGGTGACGTTCTTGCGGCGGTTCACGTCCGTGCCGCTGCTGCCGAAGGTCGGCGTGTAGGCGGCCGACAGCTTGAAGCCGCCAAAGCTCGGGGTCGAGTAGACGATCTTGGTGCTGGCGTCGCCCGACTCGAGCGTGCGCAGCGCGCCGGTCACGTACGGCAGCGAGGTCACGCCGTAGTAGAGGCCATAGAAGCCGTCCGGGCTGCCCGAGATGCCGTCGACGTTCGGGCCGATGACGCCCGAGTCGTCCGACGGGCCGTTGGTCACGCCGGCCTGCACCGAACCGAAGGTGCCGTTCACGAAGATGTAGGCGCGGTCGTAGTCGGTGGTGCGGACGTTGCCGGTGCCGTTGTTGGCGCGCAGACGCAGGCGGGCGCCGTATTCCAGGCCGTTGTCGGCCTTGGCCGTCGGGGTGACGGTCAGGCGGAAGCGGTTGGCGAACTCGGTCTTGCGCAGGCCATTGTCATTGTCCTGGTCGACATAGGCGCCCTGGAAGAAGGCGTCGCCGCCCAGCAGGACGTCGAACTTGGACTGGGCCGAGGCGGTGCCGCAGCCGGCGGCGAGGGCGACGGCTGCGCAGCCGATAACGAGAGAGCGCTTCATGGATTGCCATCCTTGTGCGTACGCCCCGTTTGACCGGGAGCGGCGGTTGTCTTGTCGGCCGTGACCTTCCGGCTGGGGCCCTTATGTGGATGACTTAATCGCGAGTTGCTCGGCGCCACAAGGGGGAAAACTGACGTGCTTTCACGCATCCGCAACACAGTTGCGAGAAAACCACACCGGTAACTCTCTGAAAAGAAAGGAAAAATTGGCTGTGCCGCTTTTTTGACGCATATACGGCCCAGGATTTGGGCGTCCTGCCCGCGCCACGGGCACAAAATTGGGCACAAAAAAAGAGCGGTGGCCGAAGCCACCGCCCTCTCTTTCCGTTTCCGGACGTCTGATCGGAAGACCGATTAGAACGCCAGGACGGTGCGGACGAGCACAACGTTGCCCTTGTCGTCCGAAGCAGCGATATCGCTGTTGAGCTTGAAGTAGTCGTACTGAGCCTGCAGGGTCAGGCCCGGAGCGACGGTGTAGCCGACGCCGATTTCGTAGACCTGCAGCTCACGATCGCCGGAGACGGCAACCGAGCCGGCGTCCTTGCCGTTCTTGTAGTTGGCGCCGACGACGATCGGGCCGGTGGTGTACTGAGCGCCGACAACCCAGTTACGGGTCGACTCGGTGAACAGGCCGGTACGGTCGTTCAGGCCCGACTTGCCGAAGTCGGTGTAGCTGCCGCCGACGCTGAAGCCGGCGTAGCCGACGTTGGCGCCGACCTGCCAGGCGTTCAGGTCCTTGTAGTTCGAACCGGCGACGTTGTCGACGGCCTGGCCCCAGAAGTAGCCGGCGCTGCCCTTGACGGTCACGCCGCCGAAGGTGTTGTTGTAGTTCGCGCCGACTTCGACCATGTCGGTGTAGGTGCCGTTGCCGCCGCCGGCGAAGGTGCCGACCGGCTTGGTGCGGTTGACGTCCGTGCCCGAGCTGTCGTTACGCGGGGTGTAGCTGGCGCCCAGCTGCAGACCGGCGAAACGCGGCGAGAAGTAGACGATCTTGGTGGAGTTGCCGTCCGGGTTCAGCGACGGCCAAATGATGCTGTTGCCGGTAACGGTCGCGGCCGGGCCGTTGCCACCGATGTTGGTGTTCGGGCCGAAGTAGTTCTGGACCTGATCGACCAGGGCCAGCGGCAGGTAGTCGGTCGGCGCCGAGACGTAGGTCTCGTCGTTGAACGAGTTGGTCACGCCCATGCGGACCTGGCCGAAGGTGCCCTGCGCGAAGATGTAGGCGCGGTCAGCGTCGGTGGTGCGGTTGTTGTTGGCGCCGTTGTTGGCGCGGAAGCGCATGCGGGCACCGTACTCCAGGCCGTTATCGGCCTTGGCGGACGGGATGATGTTGATGCGCATGCGGTTGCGGAATTCGGTCGAACGCAGGCCGGAGTCCAGATCCTGATCGACGTAGCCGGCTTCGAAGTAGGCGTCGCCGCCGACCTTGACTTCGAACTTGGCCTGGGCGTTGGCGGCGCCAGCGCCGAAAGCGAGAGCGGCGGCAGCGGCGCCGGCCAGCAGATAACGGTTCATGATTGTTGCCTCCATCCTGGCAGCAGATGTTTCAGCCTGGTTGACGTCCTGGCTGAGACTTTCGTACGCACCCCAGCCCTTGCCAGCAAGCGGCAAATCTCCCCGATTGCTGCATTGGGGGGACAGTGTGTCGCACGGAGCACACTAAGAAGACCCCCCTGTCCGCCCCGCCACAGTCGAAGCCGGCAGGCCCCGCCTGTTGTCGTCCTGTTGTCGCGAGGCGGGGCAAAGACGCTTCCGCTGTTGCGTGGGGCCGTCCACTTATGGTCTGTTCACCGGCATTCCGCGCGTGACTCGCGCGCGGCATCCCCATTTCTGAACCGGGTTCCCGACCATGCGCCGTTCGACCGCCCTTCGCCTTGTCCCTGTACTGCTCGCGGCTTCCGTTTCGATCGCCGGCTGCGCAAGCTGGGGCGGCAAGACCGAAACCGTCGAAGAGCAGATGAAGAACAAGGACTACAAGTTCGGCAGCCTGCTCGGCACCGACGGTGGCCTGAACCTGTTCGGCAAGAACAAGCGCGGCGGCGACCAGGACAGCGCCGGCGGCATCGGCGTCAACAGCTTCCTGTGGCGCGCCTCGCTCGACACGCTGTCCTTCATGCCGATCGCCTCGGCCGATCCGTTCGGCGGCGTGATCCTGACCGACTGGTACACCCCGCCCGATTCGCCGAACGAGCGCTTCAAGGTCAACCTCTACATCATGGACCGCCAGCTGCGCGCGGACGGCGTCCGGGTGTCGGTGTTCCGCCAGCAGCGGACCGGCAACGACTGGCGCGAGGTCGCGGTCGGGCCGGAGACCGCCGGCCAGCTGGAGGATGCGGTGCTGACCCGCGCCCGCCAGCTTCGCGTCTCGCAGAACGCCGTCGCCCGCTGACGCGGCGACTAGCCCGGGGCGGTCCCCCGGGCCTTCGAGCATCTGGTACAACGGAAAAACGGCGTCGCGCTCATGTCGCGTTACAATGTCAAGGAAACCGAGGCGAAGTGGCAGGGCGTGTGGGACGGCAAGGGCTGTTTCACCGCGCGCGAGGACGCCTCCCGGCCCAAATACTATGTGTTGGAGATGTTCCCCTATCCGTCGGGGCGCATCCACATGGGCCACGTCCGCAACTACACCATCGGCGACGTGATCGCGCGCTTCAAGCGCGCCAAGGGCTTCAACGTCCTGCACCCGATGGGCTGGGACGCCTTCGGCCTGCCGGCCGAGAACGCCGCGCTTGAGAAGAAGGTCCACCCGGCCGCCTGGACGCGCGAGAACATCGCGACCATGCGCGGGCAGCTGAAGACGATGGGCCTGTCCATCGACTGGGACCGCGAGATCGCCACCTGCGACGTGGAGTATTACCGCCACGAGCAGAAGATGTTCCTGGATTTCCTGAAGGCGGGCCTGGCCTACCGCAAGGAATCCTGGGTGAACTGGGACCCGGTGGACAACACCGTGCTGGCCAACGAGCAGGTGATCGACGGCCGCGGCTGGCGCACCGGTGCGCTGGTTGAGAAGCGCAAGCTGTCGCAGTGGTTCCTGAAGATCACCGCCTATGCCGAAGACCTGCTGAAGGGCCTGGAGACGCTGGACCGCTGGCCCGAGCGTGTCCGCATCATGCAGGAGAACTGGATCGGAAAGTCCACCGGCGTCCGTTTCCGCTTCAAGATCAAGGGGCGCGAGGACGAGCTGGAGGTCTTCACCACCCGCCCGGACACGCTGTTCGGCGCCTCCTTCGCCGCGATCTCCCCGAATCACCCGCTGGCCGCCGAACTGGCCGCCTCCAGCCCGGAACTGGCCGAGTTCATCGCCGAGTGCAACCGGCTGGGCACCAGCGAGGAGGCAATCGAGACGGCGGAGAAGCGCGGCTTCGACACCGGCCTGAAGGTCGTGCATCCCTTCGATCCGTCGTGGGAGCTGCCGGTCTATGTCGCCAACTTCGTGCTGATGGAATACGGCACGGGCGCGATCTTCGCCTGCCCGGCGCATGACCAGCGCGACCTGGATTTCGCCCGCAAGTACGGTCTGCCGGTCCGTCCGGTGGTGATCCCCGCCGACGCCGATCCGGCGGCCTTCGAGGTCCGGACCGAGGC
The DNA here is from genome assembly GCF_003116065.1 of Azospirillum sp. TSO5. NCBI lineage: Bacteria > Pseudomonadati > Pseudomonadota > Alphaproteobacteria > Rhodospirillales > Azospirillaceae > Azospirillum > Azospirillum sp. TSO5. Next base: position 62,133 of record NZ_LGQY01000031.1, read on the forward strand.
CTATACCGGCCCCGGCGTGCTGCGGAACTCCGCCTTCCTCGACGGACTCGACACCGAGTCGGCCAAGGACGAGGCCGGCAAGCGGCTGGAGGCGGCGGGCCAGGGCGAGCGCACCACCCAGTATCGCCTGCGCGACTGGGGCGTGTCGCGCCAGCGCTATTGGGGCTGCCCGATCCCGGTCATCCATTGCGAGTCGTGTGGCATCGTCCCGGTTCCGGACGACCAGCTGCCGGTCGTGCTGCCGGAGGACGTGACCTTCGACAAGCCCGGCAACCCGCTGGCCCACCATCCGACCTGGAAGCACACCAGCTGCCCGACCTGCGGCAAGCCGGCGTTGCGCGAGACCGACACCTTCGACACCTTCATCGAGTCGTCCTGGTACTTCGCCCGGTTCTGCTCGCCGAAGACCGAGGATGCGGCCTTCACCCGCGACTCGGTCGATTACTGGCTGGGCGTCGACCAGTATATCGGCGGCATCGAGCATGCGGTCCTGCACCTGCTCTACAGCCGCTTCTGGACGCGCGCGCTGAAGACCTGCGGCTATCTGGACCTGGAGGAGCCGTTCACCGGCCTGTTCACCCAGGGCATGGTCAACCACGAGACCTACAAGGACGCCGGCACCGGCGCCTGGCTGGCCCCGACCGACCTGACCAAGAACGACAAGGGCGAGTGGGTCCGGGCCGACAGCGGCGCGCCGGTCAATGTCGGCCGCGTCGAGAAGATGTCGAAGTCCAAGAAGAACGTGGTGGACCCGGCGCACATCATCGGCACCTATGGCGCCGACGCCGCCCGCCTGTTCATGCTGTCGGACAGCCCGCCGGAACGCGATCTGGAATGGACCGAGGCCGGCATCGATGGTGCCTGGCGCTACATCAACCGCCTGTGGCGGATGGTGACCGAGGCGCCGGTGGAACTGCCGGCCGCCGGCACGCCGAAGCCGGAGTCGTTTGGTTCGAAGGCCGAAGCCGCCCGCCGTCTGGTCCACAAGACCATCGCCGGCGTGTCTGAGGATCTCGACAAGTTCCGCTTCAACAAGGCGGTCGCCCGCGTCCGCGAGCTGTCCAACGCGCTTGGCGAGCTGGACGGTACCGGCGAGGGCGAGGCCTGGGTCCTGCGCGAAGGCTTCGAGTCGCTGGTCCGTCTCGTCGGTCCGATGATGCCGCACCTGGGCGAGGAGCTGTGGGCGCAGCTGGGGCACAGCACCCTGCTGGCCGACCAGCCCTGGCCAGAGGCCGACCCCGCCCTGGTGGTGGAGGACAGCGTCAAGGTCGCGGTCCAGGTCAACGGCAAGCTGCGCGCCACGCTGGAGCTGCCGCGCGACATGGACAAGGACGCGGCGGAGCAGGCGGCGCTTGCCGATGCCAACGTCCAGCGCGCCATGGACGGCAAGCCGGCGCGCAAGGTCATCGTCGTCCCGAACCGGGTGATCAATGTCGTCGTCTGATACCAGACTGTTCCGCCAGACCGTGACGCGGGGGCTTCTCGCCCTCGCGCTCGGTCTGTCCGCCCTGTCGCTGTCGGGCTGCGGCTTCCAGCCGCTCTACGGTGGCCAGGGGGTTGGTGCCGCCGCGGCCGACCGGCTGATGGAGGTCGACGTCGCGTCGATCCCCAACCGGGAAGGGCAGAAGCTGCGCAATCTGCTGATCGACAACTTCTATCCGTCGGAGCGGCCGAGCAATCCACGCTACCGGCTGGATGTGGCGCTGTCGGCGTCGGAGCAGAAGCTGGCCCTGCAGAAGGACGCCACCGCCGTGCGCGCCCAGCTGATGGTCAACGCCCCCTACCGTCTGACCGACACCCAGACCGGTCAGGTGGTGTTCCAGTCCAGTTCGCGCTCGATGGTCAGCTACAACACGCTGGAGCAGCATTACGCGGCCATCGTGACGGTGCAGAACGCCTACGACCGGGCGCTCGAGGACATTTCCAACGACATCACCACCCGCGTCGCCATGTATCTCGGCCGCGGGTCCTGACCGGCCGGGGATGCACGGGTGAAGCTTCAGCCCAAGGCGATCGACGGTTTTCTGCGCAGCCCGGACCGCAAGGTTCGGGCGGTGCTGCTTTATGGTCCCGACTCGGGCCTCGTGCGCGACCGCGCCCAGACGCTGGGCAAGACGGTGGTGCAGGACCTGTCCGATCCCTTCCGTGTCGCCGAGTTCCTGGGGCGCGCGATCGCCGACGATCCGGCGCGGCTGGCGGACGAAGCCGCGGCGATCTCCTTCACCGGCGGCCGGCGCCTGATCCGTGTCCGCGACGCGGAGGACAACGCCACCGCCGCCTTCACCGCCTTCTTCGAGAATTTGCCGCCCGGCGACAGCCTGGTGGTGGTCGAGTCGGGCGACCTCTCGGCCCGCTCCAAGCTGCGGCTTCTGTTCGAGGGGGATGATGCCGCCGCCGCGATCCCTTGCTATGTCGAGGAGGAGGCGTCGCTCGGCCGCGTCATCGCCGACATCCTGCATGGCCATGGGCTGACCGCCGATCCCGACGTGCTGAGCTTCCTGGCCGCCAACCTCGTCGGCGACCGCATGGTGGCCCGTGGCGAGGCGGAGAAGCTGGCGCTTTACATGGGCAGTGAAAAGCGCGTGCGGCTGGAGGATGCCCAGGCCTGCGTCGGCGACAGCGCCGCCCTGTCGATGGACGAGCCGGTGTGGGCGGCGGCGGAGGGCGATTTCGCCACGCTCGACCGTTCGTTGGCGCGGCTGTTCGCCGAGGGCACCTCGCCGGTGCCGATCCTGCGCGGCGCCCAGCGCCATTTCCAGCGCCTGCAACTGCTCACCGCCCAGGTCGCCGCCGGCAAGTCGCCGGAGGCGGCCGTCGAGTCGCTGCGCCCGCCGGTCTTCTTCAAGCTGAAGACCCGGCTGGTCAAACAGGCGCGCCACTGGTCGCCCAACCATGTCCGGCAGGCGCTGGAACGGCTGGTCGACGCCGAGGCCGACTGCAAGCGCACCAACATGCCGGACGAGACGCTGTGCGCCCGCGTGCTGTTCCAGCTGGCTTCGCTGGGCGCCCGGCGTTAACGGGCGCTGACTTGACCATTGGCGGCGGCGCGCTATCTGGCGGGGCATGAGCCACGCCATAGACACCGCGCCACCGCCCGCCCCCTTCCGGGTGCGCTGGTGGCAACCCCTGCTGTTCTGGGTCATCGTCAACGCCTGGGGCTTCGTCGAACGCGGTGGCCAGCCCTTCGCCGGGCATCAGCCGTCGCCCTTGCAGCCGCCGGGCTGGGTGTTCCCGGTGATGTGGTTCACGCTGAACATTTTCCAAATCTGGGGCGACATCCGCCTGCTCGACCCGGCGCGGCGAATCCGCAGCCGTGGCCTGTTGATCGGCCTGCAGGCGGTGACCTGGGCGATCTACGCCACCTTCAGCCTCGTCTATTTCACGCTGGGCAGCTCGATCCTCGCCGCGGCCTGGACGGTGTCCTTCTTCGTCATCACCTCCCTCTGCATCGCGCTGGTGGCGCGGGACGACCGCAGCATCGCGCTGATCTGGACGCCGCTGATCCTGTGGACCGGCTTCGCCTCGGTGGTCGGCATCCACAACGCGCTCATCAACCCCGATCCGCTGTTCGGCACCGCTGCCCTCTGGGGATAATACCCGGATAAAAACCTTGCATCGAATATCACCCGGGTATAACCAGTCGGGAACGATGATGCATGCGGGGAGGCTGGACGTGGTTGGCAAAGAGGAGCGCAAGGCGGCGGTTGCGGCCTACAAGGAGCGCAAGAGCGTGGCCGGCGTGTTCGCCGTCCGCTGTGCGTCTGCCGGTGCGGTGTGGGTGGGCGGCGCGCCCGATCTCGACAAGATCCAGAACCGCCTGTGGTTCCAGCTGAAGATGGGCGGTTGTCCGCACCGCAGCCTGCAGGCGGCATGGAACGCCCATGGGCCTGAGTCGCTGGCCTTCGAAATCGTCGAGCGCCTGGAGGATGAGGACCTTGCCTTCGCCCGCACCGCCGCGCTGAAGGCGCGGGTCGCCCATTGGGTGGCGGTCCTCGAGGCTGAGGCGATCTGAGCGGAAGGGCTCAGCCCCGGTAGTCGTGGACCCGGCCGGTGAAGTCGGTCACGCGATAACTGCCCTCGCCCTGCCCCTCGATCCAGGCCGCAGCGGCGGGTGCCTTGCCGTGGCCGCCGGGGATGTCGAGGACGTAAGTCGGCTGGCACAGCCCGGACAGCTTTCCGCGCAGGCCGGTCACCAGCGCCTGCCCCTCCGCCAGGGTCGGGCGGAAATGGCTGGTGCCGGCGGCGAGGTCGGGGTGGTGCAGGTAATAGGGCTTCACCCGGTTGCGGACGAGCCCGCGGAACAGCGCCTCCAGCGCCGCATGGCTGTCGTTGATGCCCTTCAGCAGCACGGTCTGGCCGACCAGCGGGATACCGGCCTCCACCAGCCGGGCGAGGGATGCCCGCACCGGCGGGGTCAGTTCGTCGGCGTGGTTGATGTGGACGGCGACCCAGGTGGCGAGGTCGGGGGCGGTCAGCGCCTCCAGCAGTTCCGGGGTGACGCGGTCGGGATCGGCGGCGGGGATGCGGCTGTGCAGGCGGACGATGCCGACATGCGGCATGGCCGACAGCGCCTGGACGATCCCGCGCAGCCGGCGCGGCGACAGCAGCAGCGGATCGCCGCCGGTGATGACGACCTCCCAAACCTCCTGGTGATCGCGGATGTAGGCGAGTGCCGCATCCAGCTCGTCGGCGGTCAGCGCCTCGCCGCCCGGACCGACCATCTCGCGGCGGAAGCAGAAGCGGCAATAGACGGCGCAGGCATGCAGCGGCTTCAGCAGAACCCGGTCGGGATAGCGGTGGACGATGCCCTTCACCGGGCTACGCGCGCCGTCGCCGATCGGGTCTTCCAGCTCTTCCGGCGTGCTGTACGCCTCGGCGGGGGAGGGGACGTACTGGGCATAGAGCGGATCCTGCGGGTCCGTACGTCCGGCCAGCGTCTCGCGCAGGTACGGGGTCAGTGCCACGGCATAGCGGTCGGCGACCGTACGTACGGCCTCGCCGGCTTCCGGAGTCATCAGCCCGGCGGCCACCAGATCGGAAACGCTGTGCAGGGCCTTCATCGCTCTTTCCCGCTTCGACGGAATGGGTCATGTAGGAAAGCGACCGCTCTTACTCCTGCGAGACCCATGCTGTCGACTCTTCCCCGCCTGATCGGCCACCGCGGCGCCAAGGAAAGCGCTCCGGAAAACACCCTCGCCTCGATCCGCGAAGCCGCCCGCCAGGGCGCCCGCTGGGTGGAGGTGGATGTCATGCTGACCCGCGACCAGCGGCCAGTGCTGATCCATGACGATACCTTGGACCGCACCACCACCGGCACCGGCGCCGTGCCGCTGCTGGATCTGGCCGAGCTTCAGCAGCTCGACGCCGGACGCTGGTTCGATGCCGCATTCGTCGGCGAACGGGTGCCGACGCTGGAGGAGGCGGTGGACCTGATCCGCGCGTTGGGACTCGGGCTGAACCTGGAGATCAAGCCCTATCCGGGGCAGGAGGAGATCACGGCGGAGGTGGCGCTGAACACCCTGCGGCCGTTGTGGCCGTCCGACCGGCCGCTCCTGCTCTCCAGCTTCGAGGTGCCCTGCCTGGAGGTGGCGCAGCGGCTGTGGCCGGAGATCCCGCGCGGCTATCTGCTGTGGGATCCACCGGCCGATTGGGCCGCCATCGCCGACCGCATCGGGGCGGCAACCCTGAACGTCGACCAGAGCCGCCAGACCGCCGACAGCGTGGCGGAATACCGCGCCACCGGCCGGCCGGTGCTGTCCTACACCGTCAACGACGCCGAGCGTGCCCGGACGCTGTTCGGTTGGGGCGTGTCGGCGGTCTTCACCGACGCGCCCGGCCGGCTGGCGCGGGAGCTGGGGCCGCTCGCCTGATCGGGTGCCTGATGATCCGCCGGGGGACCGGTCGACACGCTGACGCTTCCGTTCGCGACTGCGGCAAATCGTGAACGTTTTTTGCGCGGGGGGATGAATCCGCTCGTAGGGCGCGCCAATTCCTCATATATAGAACCGCACTGGCGATCCCGCCGGAACCCACGCGGATTCCGGTGGAGCCTTTCGTCGTCTGGTAGTCCGCCGCTTTGGTCCGGCGTCCCACGGGATGCCACGTTCGGTCTTTGGAGGGTTCGTTGAAGGCGTTGAAGCCGTTGCCGATGTCCGGCCGGGAGGTTCTGCCGCTCGTCGAGGGTGGCAAGGGTATTGCCGTGTCCAACGGCGAAAGCTCCGGCGCCTGGGCGGCGGCCGGCGGGATTGGCACCTTCTCGGGTGTCAACGCCGACAGCTATGATGAGAACGGCAACCTTCTGCCGCAGATCTACAATGGCAAGACCCGGCGCGAGCGCCATAACGAGCTGATCGCCTTCGGCATCGAGGGCGGTATCGCCCAGGCGCGCATCGCGCACGAGACGTCGAACGGCAATGGCCGCATCCACATGAACGTCCTGTGGGAGATGGGCGGCGCCGAGCACATCCTGCACGGCGTGCTGGAAGGCTCCCAGGGGCTGATCCATGGCGTCACCTGCGGCGCCGGCATGCCCTACAAGGTGGCCGAGATCGCCGTTCGCTACGGCGTCCATTACTATCCGATCGTCTCGTCGGCCCGCGCCTTCCGCGCGCTGTGGCTGCGCGCCTACCACAAGTTCCGCGACCATCTCGGCGGCGTGGTGTACGAGGATCCGTGGCTGGCCGGCGGCCACAACGGCCTGTCCAACTCCGAAGACCCGCAGAAGCCGGAGGATCCGTTCCCCCGCGTCCTGGCCCTGCGCCAGATGATGAACAGCTTCGGCCTGAACGACACCCCCATCGTGATGGCGGGCGGCGTCTGGTGGCTGTCGGAGTGGGAGGACTGGATCGACAACCCCGATCTGGGTCCGGTCGCCTTCCAGTTCGGCACGCGTCCGCTGCTGACTCAGGAGAGCCCGATCTCCATGGCGTGGAAGCGCAAGCTGGTCGCGCTGCAGCCGGGCGACGTCTTCCTGAACCGCTTCTCCCCCACCGGCTTCTATTCGTCGGCGGTGAAGAACCCGTTCCTGCTGGATTTGATGGGGCGGTCCGAACGTCAGGTCGCCTATCTGTCCAAGCCGGTGGGCGAGCATTCGGCCGAATTCCCGGTCGGTCCGCGCGGCCGCCCGGTCTATGTGACCGAAAGCGACAAGCAGCGCGCCGAGGGCTGGCTGTCCCAGGGCTTCACCACCGCGCTGAAGACGCCGGACAGCACGCTGGTCTTCGTCACGCCCCAGCAGTCCGAGAAGATCCTGCACGATCAGGTCGACTGCATGGGCTGCCTGTCGGCCTGCGGCTTCTCCAACTGGGCGCAGAACGAGGAGGGGACGACGGGCAAGCGTGCCGATCCGCGCTCCTTCTGCATCCAGAAGACGCTCCAGGCGGTCAGCCACACCGACGACTGCGAAAACCAGCTGATGTTCGCCGGGCACAACGCCTACCGCTTCGCCAGCGATCCCTACTACAACGACGGCTTCATCCCCACGGTGAAGCAGCTGGTTGAACGGATCGCCACCGGTTACTGACCGGGCGCATCATTGGACGGGCAAGGCCGCCGGCGGGAGACTGCCGGCGGCCTTTGCATTCGCCCGCCGCGCGTGTGCCGTCCGGTTGACGTCGGTGCGACAATAACTTGCGCGGCCTTTCCGAATGGTTTTACAGTTGAACGGATTGCGGCTATGTGCCGCGGTTCCGTCCCGGACCATGTGTTCGATCCCGATGTCGACAGTACGGGGGCCACGCCCATGATGACCGCCGAACGTCCCTTCAAGCGAGTCCTCGACCGGCTGAACGGTGCCGGTCTGCGCCCGACCCGCCAGCGCCTCGGCCTTGCCCGGCTGCTGTTCGAAGGTTGCGACCGGCACGTCACCGCGGAACAGCTGCATGGCGAGGCGCTGTCCGCCGACCTGCCGGTGTCGCTGGCGACGGTCTACAACACGCTGAACCAGTTCACCGCCGCCGGCCTGCTGCGCGAGGTGGTGGTGGAGGCGGGGAAGTCGTACTTCGACACCAACACCAGCGATCACCACCATTTCTTCGTCGAATCCACCGGCCGGCTGGAGGACATCCCCGCCGACCGGGTGATGGTGCAGAACCTGCCGGACGCTCCGGCCGGCACCCGCGTCGCCCGTGTCGACGTGATCGTCCGCCTGATCCAGGACGATTGCTGAACCCGTTTTTACCGATCCCGTTTCGCGCTCAGTTCCTGTCGGCCGGCGCCGGTTCGGTGGCGTTGGGCGCGCGGTCGACGAAGGGCCAGCGCATGAAGGCGAAGACCCAGACCGCCAGGACGTTGATGTAAGGGAACAGCAGCAGCAGGATCCACAGCGGGCTGCGCCCGGCTTTGGCCAGGACCCAGCCGCCAGCGATCAGCATGTACATCGTGACGATCGAGCCGATCAGCAGTTCCCAGAAGCCCAGATGGATCACGGTCTCCGTCATGCCGTCCTCCGTGCCTTGACCTTGCGCGCCTGACGCGCCGGCAGGACCGGCCAGCGGCTGTGCGCCATCACGCCGATCGGAACGACATGCCCGAGCGGAACCAGCGAGAACAGGGCCCACAGCGGCGAGAAGCCGGCCCGCCGCAGGATGCGCGACAAGGGCCAGACGATGGCGATCTGGAACAGCATCAGCCCCAAGAACGGCCCCTGTGTCAGGCCACCGATGAAATCCTGCAGCATGCCGGTCCGGACCCTCCCTCACATCGTCGTCGGGCAGAGAAGCGCGGGCGGGCGGCTTTGTCGAGCCAAACTTTTCCCAAGCGGGGCTTCCGGCACCGCGTTGCAACTTCTGCACGGATCAGGGGTGTGCGAACGTGAAATGTCCCGCATCGGCATGCTACAGTTTGCCGCGTCCGGCCTGTCCGGCTTGACGTCGTTTCAGAATTCAGATGCGGCGGACCATTCTCTTTGACGGATCTCTCCGAACCGGACGGTGGCGCGCACGGGAGACGGTGGCGCTTATCGTCCCTGCCGCCGGTCGCCGCGTTGCGCATCGGCCTGCTTGTGGCGGTGATCGCCGGCTTCTGGCTGGTCGCCTACGCCGACCTTGACCGCGCGCGCGACCGGGCGATCCAGGACGGGCTGCGCCAGACCGCCAACCTGTCGATCCTTCTGGAGGAGGATGCCCGCCGCGTCATCGTCGTTGCCGGCTATTCCCTGCATTCGATGGCGGAAAGCGGACGCATCACCGCTCATCTGCTGAGCGACACGGCAGAGCCGCCGGGCGTGGAGTCCGGCCCCGGACCGGCGCTGCGGAGCATGCTGATCGTGGAGCGGGACGGGCGGGTGCGGCAGGCCGCCGGGCTGGACGATCCGGCCTCGGTCGCCGGAACCCTGCTGGGCGACGCGGTGCGCGACGGTTCGGCGGCCTTCGTCGGGCCATACCAGACGGTTGACGGCGGCTGGCGGGCGGCCATGACCCGGCCGTTGACGGACGGCAGCGGCGTGGCGGTGGCCGTGCTCGACCTCGACCGCTTCACCCGGCTCTACGCCAGCCAGACCATCGGGCCGCTCAGCATCATCCTGCTTTATCGCGAGAACGGCGCGGTCCTGGCCTATTCGCGGACCGGCCTGCGATTGGACCAGGACCGCGCCGCCTTCGCCGCCTTTCTGCCGCGGCTGCCCGCCGGGGAGGCCGCGCGGACGCTGTCCGGCTTCGACCCGGCGGAAGGGCGCGAGCGCATCGGCACGGTCCGCCGGGTGGCGGGGTTGCCGCTGTACGTCTATGTCCGCATCCGCACCGATGACGTGCTGGCCGGCTGGTACAACGACCGCTGGAAACGCGTCCTGGAGACCGCGGCGGTCTCGGTGGTGGTGACGCTGCTGGCCCTGCTGGCCTTGCGGCAGCTCGGTCGGCTGGAGACGACGACGCAGGCGTTGCGGGCCAGCGACCGGCGGTCGCAGGCGCTGTTCGACAGCAGTTTCCAGATCATGGGGTTGCTGTCGCCGGATGGTCGGGTTCTGGCGCTGAACCAGCCGGCCTGCGCGCTGGCCGGGTTGCCGGCCAGAGCCCTGGTCGGGCGCCGCGCCTGGGAGTTCCGCGGCTGGGCCCGCACCGACGAGCTGGCGGCGGGATTCCGTCAATCCATCGAAAAGGCGGCGGCGGGCCGATTCGTCCGCTATGAGACCGACGTGGTCACCGACGGCACGACCCGCGTGATGGACGTGACGATCAAGCCGGTGTTCGACGACCGGGGCGCCGTGACGGTTCTGGTGGTCGAGGCGCGCGACATCACCGAACGGGTGGAGGCCGCCGCGCGGCTCGCCGCGGCGCTCGATCAGGCGGAGGCGGCCAACCGCGCCAAGAGCGCCTTCCTGGCGACCATGAGCCACGAGCTGCGCACGCCGCTGAACGCCATCATCGGCTTTTCCGACATCATGCTGCACGAGCTGTTCGGCCCGCTGGGCAGCCCGCGCTACCGCGACTATGCCCGCCATGTGCAGAACAGCGGCCGGCACCTGCTCGACCTCATCAACGACGTGCTGGACATGTCGAAGCTGGAGGCCGGGCGCTACACGCTGGATGAAAGCTGGCTGGAACCGGCGGCGGCTATCGAGAATTGCCGGGCGCTGGCCGCGGTGCCGGCCGATGCCGGCGGCGTGCTGCTGGCGGTCGACTGCGCCCCCGGCCTGCCCGGCCTGCTGGCCGACGAACGCGCGTTGCGGCAGGTGCTGCTGAACCTGCTGTCGAACGCGGTGAAATTCACCCCACGCGGCGGCCGGGTGACGGTGAGCGCGGCGCAGGAGGAGGACGGCGGGATCGCCATCGCCGTGCGCGACACCGGCATCGGCATTCCGGCCGAGGCGCTGACCCGTATCCTGGAGCCCTTCCAGCAGGCCGACAGCAGCATCCCCGGACGGTTCGGCGGCACCGGGCTGGGGCTGTCGATCTGCCGCGACCTGATGGCCCTGCATGGCGGAAGCCTGTCGATCGAAAGCGAACCGGACCGTGGCACCACCGCCACCATCCGCTTTCCGGCGACCCGCGTCGGCCCGCCGGTTGCGGCGGACGGCTTGCCGGCGTAAGCCTGTCGCCAATCAGGTTTGTTGGCTTTGAGGCGGATCGAAAGGCGGACGAGATGATCGGGAATGACGGGAAGCCGGTGTCCAAGGAGGAGGTGCGCAAGCACATCGCCGCCTACAACGGCCAGTCGCGCGGCTCCAAGGAATTCGCGGCGATCCCGCGGGCGCTGGTGACCATCCTCGACGGGCTGAAGCCGGGCAAGACCGGCTACGTCAAATGCCTGGACGGGCAGGTGCAGTTGTCGCGCCGCAAGGACAACAGCGTCTCGGCGGGGTGACAAAAGAAAAGCGCCCCTCCCCTGGTCTGGGGAAGGGCGCTTTCGGTCGGAATGTCAGGCGATCAGTGCTTGGCCGCGGCGGCGGCACCGATGCCGGTCTGGGAGCGGACGAACTGGTCCTCGAAAGCCTCGCGCTCGGCACGGGCGGACGCGCTGCTGTCCAGCTTCGACACGATGATGGTGACGAGGAAGGCCAGCGTCATCGAGAACAGGGCCGGCTGCTCGTAGGGGAAGATCGGCGCCGGGTTGTTCAGCACCACGACCCACACGGCGTTCGACAGGATCACCAGCGTGACCGCGGAGATCAGGCCGGCGATGCCGCCCGCCAGCGCGCCGCGGGTGGTCAGCCCCTTCCAGTACATCGACAGGATCAGCACCGGGAAGTTCACCGACGCCGCGACGCCAAAGGTCAGGCCGACCAGGAAGGCGACGTTCTGCTTCTCGAAGGCGATGCCCAGCACCACGGCCAGCACGCCCAGGACCAGCGACGCGATCTTGGAAACGCGCATCTCCTCGCGCTCCGTCGCCTCGCCCTTGCGGATGACGCGGGCATAGAGGTCGTGGGCGATGGCCGAGGCGCCGGCCAGCGCCAGACCCGACACCACCGCCAGGATGGTGGCGAAGGCGACCGCCGACAGGAAGCCCAGGAACAGGTCGCCGCCCAGCGCCTTGGCCAGATGCATCACCGGCATGTTGCCGCCGCCGATCAGCTTGCCGCCGACCTTGCCGCCTTCGAAGAATTGCGGGTCGGTGCCTACGATGGTGATCGCCGCCATGCCGAGAACGCAGACGATCAGGAAGAAGAAGCCGATGAAGCCCGAGGCGTAGAAGACCGACTTGCGGGCCTCGCGCGCGTTGGGGACGGTGAAGAAGCGCATCATGATGTGCGGCAGGGCGGCCGTTCCGAACAGCAGGCCCAGCGACAGCGACACCGCCGACACCGGGTCGGCCAGCAGCGTGCCCGGTCCCATGATCTTCACGCCGTCCTTGTGCGCGGCGATGGCGCTCTTGGCGATGGCCTCCAGGCTGAAGCCGAAGCGCGACAGCGCCAGGAAGGCCAGCAGAATGCCGCCGCCCAGCAGCAGCACTGCCTTGATGATCTGCACCCAGGTGGTGGCGATCATGCCGCCGAAGGTGACGTAGACCACCATCAGCACGCCGACCACGACGACCGCGATGTTGTAGTCCAGCCCGAACAGCAGCTTGATCAGCTGCCCGGCGCCGACCATCTGGACGATCAGGTAGAAGCACACCACCGTCAGCGAGCCGATGGCGGCGAAGGTGCGGATCTTGCCCTGGTCCAGCCGGTAGGAGGCGATGTCGGCGAAGGTGAAGTGGCCGAGGTTGCGCAGCCGCTCCGCCAGCAGGAACAGGATGATCGGCCAGCCGACGAAGAAGCTGATGGTGTAGACGAAGCCGTCATAGCCCTTGGCGAACACCAGGCTCGACAGGCCCAGCAGCGTCGCGGCCGACATATAGTCGCCGGCGATGGCCAGACCGTTCTGGAACCCGGTGATGCCGCCGCCCGCGGTGTAGAAGTCCGAGGTGGAGCGGGTGCGGCTCGCCGCCCAATAGGTGATGCCCAACGTCATCAGCACGAAGGCGATGAACATGCCGATGGCCGACAGGTTGATCGGCTGCTTTTCCACCTGCCCGACATCGCCGGCGGCCAGCGCCGGCACGGCGGACAGGGTGGCGAACAGGGTGGCGGCAGCCGCCGCGAGAAGGATCCGGCGGGCGGTCATTGCAGCGTCTCCCGCGTGATCTCGTCGGTCAGGTCCTGAAAACGGCCGTTGGCGAAGTGGGAGTAGACGCCGGTCAGCAGCCAGGACAGGATGATGATCCCCGCCCCGATGGGAAAGCCGACGCTGAGCGACGACTCGTCGGAGATCGGCTTGTGCAGCAGGTCCGGCGCGAAGGCGACCACCATCATGAAGGCGTAGTAGCCGACCAGCACGATGGCCGACAGGACCAGGGCCAGCCGGCTGCGCTGGCGGACCAGTTCCTGGAATTTGGGGTTCCGGCGGACCCTCTCGTAAACCGGATTGTTGGCGGGGGAGTGCATGTTTCCTCCAGACGCTGGACGTCCTTGTGGTGCCCCGACCCAAATCAATGGGATTGGGCTTATGGCTTTTCGGCTAACAAAACACTGTTTCGCAAATTTCCCGGAAATATGACGAATTGTTTCAGCGCAATTCAGGTAACAATCCCACCGATTCGCATTGAGGCGCGGCGGCGAAGCTGGGATGATGGCGGCAACTCCCCAATCCCCGCATCCTGCCGCCCCCGCCCGGAAAATGATCCGCTCGCCCCTGTTCCTCCGGCTGTTCTCGGCGATCCTGATCTCGCTTGGGCTGTTCTCCGCCGCGGCCTATGTCTTCTCGGTCCCCTTCATCGAGGAGAAGGCCTACGAGATCGAACGCGACGCCAGCCGCACCATCCTCGACAACGTGTTCGAACTGGTCAGCCGCATCCGCGTTGGGCTGGAGGAACAGCGGACGTCGACGGTGGAGTCGTACAAGACCCGCCTGCGCGATGTGCTGGAACTGGCGGTCGGCTATATCGAGCATGTCTATGCCCGCGCCGACCGTGGCGAGATCACGATGGAGGAGGCCCGGCGCGAGGCGATGGAGGGGCTGCACGCCTTCCGCTACGGCAATGGCGACTATGTCTGGGCCATCGGCTACGACTCGGTGATCCTGTCCCACCCGTCGCCCGACTATGAGGGGCGGAAGTCCGACGATTTGCGCGACAATCTGGGCCGCCACATCCTGCCGACCATCGTCGCCACCGCCAAGCGCGAGGGGGAGGGGTTCCAGACCTATCCGTGGTGGCGCCCCAACGGCGACGAGCGGGCGCCGAAGCTCAGCTTCTTCAAGGATCTGTCGAAGCGCGGCATCATCGTCGGCACCGGCGCCTATCTGGCCGACGTCGATGCCGAGGTGGAACGGCGCAAGGCCGAGGCCATCGAGGATCTGCGCCAAGCCCTGCGCAAGCTGCGCATCGCCCGCACCGGCTATCTCTACATCTTCGATTCGGCGAACCGGATGATCATCCACCCGAATTCGAACATCGAGGGCACGGCCTTCGGCGACCGGCTGAATTCGGCCACCGGGCGCCCGATCGCCGAGGATTTGAAGGTTGCCGCGGCGAAGGGGGAGCCGCTGACCTATCTGTGGGACAAGCCCGACGATCCCGGCAACTATGCGTATGAGAAGATCAGCTGGGTCCGGCATTTCGAGGGGTTCGACTGGTACATCGCCTCGTCGGTCTATGTGGACGAGTTGCGGCGGTCGTCGGTGGTGCTGGGCAACCGCATCCTCGCCATCGGCATGGCGCTGATGGCGGCGGGCAGCCTGCTGGGCTACATCGCGGTCGGGCGGCTGGTGCGGCCGCTGCGCCGTCTGGCCGACACCGCGGCGCAGGTGCGCGCCGGCGATCTCGACGCCCAGAGCGGCATCCGCCGCGGCGACGAGATCGGGCTGCTGGGAACCGCCTTCGACGGCATGGTCCGGCAGTTGCGCGACACCGTCGCCACGCTGGACAGCCGGGTGCGCGACCGCACCGCCGCGCTGGCGGAGGCGGAAACCCGGCAGCGCGTGATCCTCGACGCGATTCCCGCCTGCATCGCCGGGCTGGACCGCGACGGCCGGCTGACCTTCGCCAACCTGCGCTGGGCCGAACTGGTCGGGCGCGACAAGGCCGAGGTGATCGGCCGCGACCTTGCCGCCGTGGTCGGCCGGCGTGCCATGGCGGCGCTCGGTTCCCATCTCGACCGTTGCCTGGCGGGGAACGTGGTGACCTTCGAATATGCCTTCCCGCGCGACGGCCGCGAGATGGTGACCAAGACGACGCTGATCCCGCATCGCGGCGAGGGCGGACTGGAGGAGGGCGCCGTCACCGGCCTGTTCGTGCTGACGCTGGACATCACCGACGAGAAGCAGACCGAACGCCAGCTGGTGGAGGCGCAGCGGCTGAAGGCGGTCGGGCAGCTGTCGGGCGGGCTGGCGCATGATTTCAACAACCTGCTGTCGATCATCATCGGCAACCTGTCGGCGGCGCGCGACCGTTACGCCGAGGTCGAGGGGCTGGACGCCTATCTGGAGCCGGCCCAGCGCGCCGGCCGCCGCGGCGCCGACATCACCGCCCGTCTGCTCGCCTTCTCGCGCCAGCAGCCGCTGAAGCCGGAACCGATCGAGCTGTGCGGCCTGCTGCGCGACATGGCGGTGCTGCTGCGCCGCTCCTTCCCCAGCTCCATCGCCATCGGCGTGCCGGAGGAGGGGCGGGAATGCTGGACCATCGCCGACCAGACCCAGTTGGAAAACGCGCTGGTCAACCTCGCCATCAACGCGCGCGACGCCATGCCAAACGGCGGGCGGCTCGACATCGCGGTGGGCATCCGCAAGCTGGAGGGCGACCAGTCCTTCGACGAGCCGGTCCGGCCAGACGATTACCTGGAAATCCGCGTCAGCGACACCGGCACCGGCTTCACGCCGGAGGCGCTGGCCCGCGCGGTGGAGCCCTTCTTCACGACGAAGGCTTTGGGGTCGGGGCTGGGGCTGTCGATGGTCTACGGCTTCGTCAAGCAGTCGCGCGGTTACCTGCGCATCGATAGTCGGCGGGGGGAGGGGACCGTCGTCACCCTGCTGCTGCCGCGGGCCGAGCCGGTGGCACGCCTGCAGGACGCCGATCCGGCTTCGGCCGAACCGCAGCCCGGCGGCTGGTCCGGCCAGCTGGCGCTGGTGGCGGAGGACAACGACGACGTGCGGCAGGTGATGCGCCAGCAGCTGGTGGACCTCGGCTTCTCGGTGGTGGAGGCGGCCAGCGGCGACGAGGCGGCGGAACTGGTTGAGCAGATCGACGGGCTGTCGCTGCTGGTGTCCGACATCGTCATGCCCGGCCTGTCCGGGGTGGAACTGGCGCGGCGCGCCCGGCTGCTGCGGCCGGCGATGCGGGTGGTTCTGGTCAGCGGATTCGCCGTCGAGTATGGCGACCTTCCCGCCGATGCCGTCATACTGCGCAAGCCATGGGACAAGCGGGAGCTGGTGGCGGCCATTGGCCACGCCGCCGAACCCGCGCCGGCCTGATATGATCGGGCCCAGCGAACGCACCTGAAAAAATGCAGGGCGACGAGTGCCGAGGGGAAACGCGCGTGGGACAGAAGAAGCGCATCTATGTGGTCGAGGACGAGGCCGACATCCGGCGGCTGGTGACGGAGGTGCTGGAGGGCTACGGCTATGACGTGTCCTGCTGGGCGAGCGGGCGGGAGGCGCGGGCGGCGATCCAGCGTCAGGCCCCCGACCTGTGCCTGGTGGATCTCGGCCTGCCGGACATGGACGGCCTGACCCTGGTGCGCGAGCTGTGGGAGGATGTGCGGTTCGGCGTCATCATCCTGTCCGGCCGCGGCGGCACCTCCGACCGCGTGCTGGGGCTGGAGCTGGGGGCCGACGACTATATCGTGAAGCCGTTCGAGTCGCGGGAACTGGTCGCCCGCGTCAACAGCGCCATCCGCCGCCGCGAACAGCTGTCCAGCGCCGCCGCCCCGGTCGAGACCGCGCGGGCGCGCTTCGGCCCCTGGGTGTTCGATCTGGGCAACCTGACGCTGACCGCCGACGATGGCCGGCAGGAAAGCCTGACCGCGGCGGAGGCCTCGCTTCTGCTGATGCTGCTGAAGGCGCCCAAGCGCGTGCTGTCGCGCGAGCATCTGCAGGGTCCCGACCAGGACCGCGACGACTTTCCCTATGACCGCAGCATCGATGTGCGCATCTCGCGCATCCGCAAGAAGATCGAGGAGGACCCGCGCGCGCCGCGGCTGATCAAGACCGTCTACGGCGCCGGGTACCTGTTCGCGGGAGACGTGACGTGGTTGCGATGATTGGGCTGCGGTGATGGGGGCACCCCCTCGCGCCACCGTGAAACAACGCCAATAACAATTGGTCATAATCCTGAGAAAGTTGCGCAAAGCTGATCTGGTAGAGGCTGTTTCCAACACCGCCGCGCCCAATGTCGGCGCGCAACAAAGAACCCCTGGGGAGAACGGTCCGATGAGTGAAACTGCCGCCGCGGCGAATCAAAGCGTCGATGTCCGCGTCAATCCGTACGAGCGCGATCTCGACCGCAACGCCGCCAATTTCGTCGCCCTGACGCCGCTGACCTTCCTGGAGCGCGCCGCCGCCGTGTGGCCCGACCGGCTGGCCGTCGTCCACGGCCCGGTCCGCCGGACCTGGGCGGAGACCTTCGTCCGCGTGCGCCGTCTGGCCGCGGCGCTGGCGAATGTGGGGATCGGCACCGGCGACACCGTCGCCATGCTGGCCGCCAACACGCCGGAACTGTTCGAGGCGCATTTCGGCGTGCCGCTGGCCGGCGCCGTGCTGAACGCCATCAACACCCGCCTGGACGCCGAGGCCATCGCCTTCATCCTGAAGCATGGCGAGGCGAAGATCCTGATCGTCGACCGCGAGTTCTCCGGCGTCGCCAAGAAGGCGCTGGCCCTGCTGGACTCGCCGATCCCGGTGGTGGACATCGACGATCCGACCTACACCGGCGGTGAGCTGATCGGTGATCGCGATTATGAAGCCTTCATCAGCGATGTCGGTGCCGAGCATGCCTGGAGCCTGCCGGCCGACGAATGGCAGGCCATTGCGCTGAACTACACCTCCGGCACCACCGGCAACCCGAAGGGCGTCGTCTATCACCACCGCGGCGCCTACCTGAACGCGGTGTCGAACGCGCTGTCCTGGAACATGGGCGACGCGCCCGTGTATCTGTGGACGCTGCCGATGTTCCACTGCAACGGCTGGTGCTTCCCCTGGACCATCGCGGTCACCGCCGGCACCGCCGTCTGCCTGCGTCAGGTCCGCCCGGATGCCGTGCTGACGCTGATCCGCGAGGAGAAGGTGACCAACTTCTGCGGCGCGCCGATCGTCCTGAACATGCTGAACAATGCCCCGGCCGAGCTGAAGCAGGGCATCGAGCAGAAGGTGAAGGTGATGGTCGCCGGCGCCGCCCCGCCCGCCGCCGTCATCGCCGGCATGGAGCGCATGGGCTGGGAAGTCACCCATGTCTACGGCCTGACCGAATGTTACGGCCCGACCGTGGTCTGTGTCTGGCACGACCGCTGGGACGGCCTGTCGCTGGACGACAAGGCGGCGATCAAGGCCCGCCAGGGCGTGCGCGGCCCGATGCTGGAGGCGGTGATCGTCGCCGATCCCGTCACGCTGGAGCCGGTGCCGAAGAACGGCCGCAGCATGGGCGAGATCATGATGCGCGGCAACAACGTCATGAAGGGCTACCTGAAGAACCCGAAGGCGACCGATGAGGCCTTCGCCGGCGGCTGGTTCCACACCGGCGACCTCGCCGTCTGGCATGAGGATGGCTACGTCGAGATCAAGGACCGGTCGAAGGACATCATCATCTCCGGCGGCGAGAACATCTCGTCGATCGAGGTGGAGGACGTCCTCTACAAGCACCCCGAGGTGCTGGAGGCCGCGGTCGTCGCCCGCCATGACGAGAAGTGGGGCGAGACGCCCTGCGCCTTCGTCACCCTGAAGGACGGCGCCACCGCGACCGAGGCCGACATCATCGCCTTCTGCCGGTCGCACATGGCCCACTTCAAGTGCCCGCGCACGGTGGTGTTCGGCCCGCTGCCGAAGACCTCGACCGGCAAGATCCAGAAATACGTCCTGCGCAAGCAGACCGAGGGGCTGTAAGGGGCGGGGCTCTTTGCCCCCTCCCTAACCCTCCCCCGCTCTCAGCGGACCTATGGTCCGCCTGTCGCGTCAGCACAAAGCAAAGCTTTGTGCG